>JAYUBZ010000171.1:0-7981 GCA_043740595.1 Gammaproteobacteria bacterium | reverse complement strand
GCCGCGGGATTCCGCCGGCGTCAGATCGGCATGCACCGCGGCCTGCGCCGGTTCCACCGGGCTGAACGACAACAGCACCACCAGCAACAGGGCGGCGGTGCTGGCCCCCAACATGCTCAGGCGTTGCGCCAACCGGCGGAAACGGATTTCAATATCCCACGCCTCGAGCCGGGTGCGGCGCTGGATGTACAGCATAAAACCCGCCGCCACATAAAAAGGTTCGATCACCGACATGGCCACCAGATACAGGCTGTTGGAGACCAGCTCCATCCAGTAAGGCGGATTACTGGAAAAAAACGGCGCCATGGCCCGCAGCTCGGTGTCTTGCGGCAGGAATAGGTAGATCAGTCCATACAGACTGAGCAATATGGCGCCTTCAAGATACGCGGAAATCATCAACAACCAGACGGATTGCCCGGAGGAGCCGCCCTTCAGCACGCGCACCCGCGCGCGCCGAGCGGCGCCCTTCAGCCCTTCCAGCTGCCACACCGGCAGGAGAAAACTGCGGCGCACGGACAGGCGGAAAATACTCAACTGTGCGAACAGTCCGTTTTTCAAAATGGCCGGCAGGCTGTTGAGGGTGGCGCGGGTACTGGGCGCCTGGCCGAACAGGGCCAGACTCAGTACGTGCAGCACTACGCGGTCGTACAGGGGTTTCAACCACCACACGATCAACATCGCCAGCCACATGTGCTGACTGAGCAGGATGTTCAGCAGCACGAACACCGGCAGAACGATGGCGAACCACGGACCATAGAGCGCGCGAGCATGGGTCTGCACCAGGCGCAGACCCAGGTCCATGGCCTCGCTGTTGGAACGCGGGCGCACGGCGATGGTGATGTTATCGAGCTGCACGCCGCCCCCCGAAAACAAAATAGCCGATCACCACCACCCACATGGCGATACCGACGACGTACTTCACCTCGGTGGGCACAGAGCGCGACGGCGACCAGAATGCCTCGACCATGGCCGCCAATATAAACATGCCCGCCGCGCCGTACATCAACAGCATCGCCTTTCTGGAATCGTCGCGCAGGGCCCGCATGCGCGTGCGCCGGCCGGGGGCCACCAAGGCCATGCCGAGCTTGAACCCGGCGGCGCCGGACAACACGATGGCATTGAGTTCCAGCGCGCTGTGCCCCGCGACGAAACCCCAGAAGGTCTGGATATAGCCGAGATGCGTCACGTGCCCGGCGGCGGCGCCGATGTGCACGCCGTTGAACAACAGGGTGATGATAGTGCCCAGGCCGAAAAACAGGCCGCTGGCAAAGGTGCGAAAACCGATGCCGGTATTATTGCTGACATAAAAACCGAACATCAATAAATCGCTGTCCGCCTCGCGCCCCTCACGCCGCCCCAGGCTATCGAGATGCGCGGGGTCGTACATGTACTCGAACTGGCGCAGCTGGTTAGCGTCCATCACGGTGTAAACCATATCCGGATCGATCAGGATCGCACCCATCACCGCCAGCATGGAGAGATAGAACAAGGCCGCGCTGGTCAGCACCGCGCGCCACTCCGAGCGCACGTGCGCCGGGAAGTCCTGAAAAATATAACGCGCCACATCCCGCAGCAAATTACGCCGCGCCCCGTACAGGCGCGCGTGGCTCTGGATGACGATTTTATTCAGGCGGTTGATAAGGGTGTGGCTGTAGAGGCGCGAACGCGCCAGCGCCAGATGCTGGCAGGCCTGTCGATAGAGTCCGGCGAATTCCTCCACCGAGGCTTTTTCAACGGTATCGGGCTGCGACTTTTTACTTTGGACTATCCAGCCTTCCAGGCGGCGCCATTGCGCGTCGTGCTGCGTGGTGAATTGTTCCTGATTCATGCCGCCGCCTTGCGTGACCCCATGAGCCATTGGGCCATGCCATACAACCTTTGCACCGGGTGCGGCGCACCTTCCACCAGGGGACCGCTGAGCCGTGCCAACTCCTCGCTGCGTTCCCCGGTCAACGATGTGCTGCGTTCCGCGAAGGCAATGATCGCCTGTTGCTCTTCCAGCGTCAGCGGATACGGCGGGCGCACCACTTCACCCTTGGGCAGAGTATGCGTAGGCAGCCGGGTTTCCTGATAGACCACGAGGGTGCCCGCCGCCAGATCACCCAGACGTTTGAAATCGCGATTGAGCAATATGCTGATAATCCCGAAACCGTATAGGACCGGCAGGAAATCCGCGACCCGCAGCAGATTACGGATCAAGGAACCGCTCCAGCGCACCGGGGTGCCGTCATCGTTGATAACGGCCATGGCATAGACGCGCTTGCCAGGGGTCTGGCCACCGCGCAACACCTCGAACAATACCGGGTAGAACCACTCTATAATGAAGGTCGCCAATAGGAACACGCCGACCCCGGTTTTACCGAATCGCAACACCACGGCCAGGACGATATAGATGCCGCTGCGTATCAAGGCGTCGATCAGCCAGGCGAGGGCCCGTGGCACAAGCCCGGCCACGGGCAGATGCAGGTCGATACCTTCCGGGGTTTGCACTTCGCGCAGGGTATCGAGCATTCGGAATCAACGACCAGTTAGGTTATCGCAGAGATGGGCGGAGCTTTTGGTTTCAAAGTGTAACATCCCCTGCCTGAAGTGTAGCACCGCAAAACTCCACCTTGTGGCCGGCTACCGCCGCTCCTTGCGCCCATGGGGATTGGCCCACCCTCTCGCCTTTTCGCCGCCGATGCACAAAATCGAGACCCAGCCGCGTCACCCCGTTTGCCGCTGACGGTGTATTATGGAATCATTGCCGACCGCGATACCAGCGGCTGAGGCTGAACGTCACACCGCCTCGGACGCCCAGTGGCATGACACTATTGATACAGGAAGCAGAACCATGGCCAACTCATTCAAAGACCAACTCCTTAAAGCCGGTCTGGTGGAGCGCGATCGGGCCAAGAAGGATAAGCACGACAAACCCAAGAACAGCATACAGCAGCGGCGCAAGGCCGCACCGGCGCCACCGCCTGGCAGCGCCACCACAGACCAGGCGCGGGCCACCGAGCGCGATCGCCAGCTGAACCTGCAGCGCAAGCAGGCCGCGGACAGGAAGGCGCTGGCGGCGCAGCTTAAACAATTGATCGAGACCCATCGCCTGCCCCGGGATGACGGGGACGTGGCCTATCATTTTACCGACAACAAGAAGATACAAAGACTATTCGTCACCGCCGCCATGCATAAACAGATTGCGGGCGGCAGTCTGGCGATTGTCAGACTCGACGGCCAGTACGATGTCGTGCCTGTGGCGATCGCCGACAAGTTGCGTGAACGGGATGCATCGTCGGTGGTTTTATGGGTGGACCCACAGCAGAGCACCCGTGGACGAGAGGACGAGGCAGATCATCCAGTACCGGACGATCTGATTTGGTAGTGGCGGCTTAACGCAATAAATCCAGCCCGATCCGCACCGTCATATCGGCAGGAGGACTTCATGCGGCACTTAGCATACTTACGTTGGCCGGGATTGCTCTGGACAGTACTGGTGTTAAGCGCCTGCGCGCCGACACTCGAGATCAAACCCATCGACCTGAGTGCCGATCCCTCCGCCCAAATCAAATCGCTCAAGACCTCCCTCGATGCGGCGCGCCAGGAGGAGGTACACCTGTTCTCCCCCACCTGGTTCGCGCGCGCCGATGCCAGCACCACCGAAGCGACCAACGCGCGCGCCCAGGGTGGCGAGACAGGCGCCATACTCAAAACCGTGGCGCGGGGCAATGCGGAGCTGGCCCAGGCCAGGCATTTTGCCGGCATTGCGCGCAAAGAATTGAGCGAACCCTATCAGGCGCGTAAAGACGCCATCAGCGCCGGTGCCGCCGATCTTTATGCCGAGGATTTCGCCGCCGCGGAACGCGGCTTCCGCGGTCTGACCGAAGACATCGAGGGCGAGAACCTCGCAGGCGCGCGCAAGGACAGTAAAAACATCATACAGGCCTATCGCAACCTGGAGTTGCGCGCCATCAAACAACACACGCTGGGGGAGGCGCGCCGTCTCAACGACCTGGCCCTGCGAGCCGGCGCCAAGCGTTATGTGCCGCGCACACTCAGAGAGGCCGAGGACAGCCTCGCTGAAGCGGACGCCTTCATTACCCAGAACCCCAAGGCCACGCGTGAGATCCAGGCCAAGGCCGGCGATACCCTGCGGCGCGCGCAACATCTGCAGATCGTGCTGCAACAGGTGCAGGAGTGGGAACGCCTCAGCATCGAGGACCGTGTGCGTTATGTGGAGGACGCCCTCGGCAAGATCGACGGCATCGTTACCACGGACGACGAAACCAAACCGGCTCAAACCCTGGCGCAGCATTTTGAAGCCATCGAGCAACGTGCCCGCGCCCTGGTGGACAACCAGTCCTTCTTGAACACCGAACTCAGCCGTTTGCAGGAAGAACGTCGCCAGGAAATGATCGACGTGCTCAAGCGTGAAACCGCCTACCAGACGAAGATCGCTACCACCAATGCTGGGGAGCAGAAAGTTGCAGCGCAACTCAAGGCGGAAAGGGAGCAGGCGGCGCGCTTCGAAAGGGTGAGCCAGATGTTCAGTGCCGCTGAAGCGGATGTCTACCGCCAGGGCAATGACGTGCTGATCCGCCTTAAAGGTCTCAGCTTCGACGTCGGCCAGGCCTATGTGCTGCCCGGACACTATCCATTGCTGACCAAGGTCATACAGGCGGCACGCATACTCGACGCCAGCAAAATAGTGGTTGAGGGTCACACTGATGCCACCGGGACACCGGCGGTGAATCAAGCATTGTCACGTGAGCGCGCCGAGGCGGTGAAGACCTACATCGTGAATAACGGCGGCCTGAGCGCGGATCTGATCACGGCCATCGGCTTTGGTGCGGATAAGCCCATCGCCGCCAACACCAGCCCCGAAGGACGGCGGCTCAATCGTCGCACCGATATCATACTCAGCGCGCATTAAGCCGTCCCTTGAGCCCCTCCCCGCGCGGCGTCGGCAGGCCGACCAGGCACAGACGTCGCCGGGCACCCTCACTTAAATACTTTTCTTAACAGCTCGGTGGTGCGCGCCGCCGGGTCGTGGCGTATGCGTTGCTCTTCATCGGCGATGAGGACGAACAAACCATCCAGTGCGCGCTGCGTGACATAGTTGTCCAGATCGAATCGCGACAGATCGAGCGCGCCCCCGGCGAACGTGGCACGACGCGTGAGTTTCTTGTAACGCGCCGTTACACCCACCTGTTCAGTGGCACGCGCCACGATGGGCCGGAAACGATTGGTCAGCGTTGCGTCGGCGTGGATACGCAAGTAACGGGTAGCGGCGTCGTCCGGGCCACGCACGATATCGACGGCGTCACGCAGGCTAAGGCCGCGCACCACCTCCAGAAACACCGCCTTGGCCTCGGGCGCGGCACTCTCGGCGGCGCGATTCATGCTCAACACAAACTCGTCGGCCAGCCCGCCCTGGCCGAGGCGGCGCAGGGTATGCTCGATGCGCTGCAGATTTTCCGGTAGGGGTATGTGTACCCGCGGGTTGGCGAAGTAACCGTCGGGCCTGCCGAGCAACGCGACGGCCTGGATGCTGCCCTGAGAGAGAAGCTCGCGCAACGCCGTGGCCTGTGATTCGTCGCCCGACACCGGCGCGAGCCAATCGCGGATACCCGCGACGCCGACACTGGGCAGCAACAGGCTTAGGGTGAGAAACAGTCTTCGGTCCATGGATCTATCCTTGAAAGGTGTGGTGATGATTCTAACTTACCCGGGCCAGGTCGGGCAGCGTGCAAGTGATGCCAAGGACTGCGCACTATCTGGAGTCCATGCATCCGCCGCATACCCCCGTGTCTGATTCTCTAACTTCTGTATTTCCATAACGCCAAGTCTATACTTGGCGTTATGGAACAGGCTATCCGCCACGGGACGGCTCGGAACAACAGCCACACTATAGTCCACTCTATCGAGGAATGATCAATGACCGATGAGAATCCTTACAAAACCCCAACGGCCCCGGTACTGACACCGCCCCAAGACCAAGAACTCGCCGACAGAGGCACACGTTTCGGCGCGGCCCTGATCGATGGCATCATCGGCCTGGTCGTGGCGTTGCCCTTTATGTACCAGCTGGGGATATTCGACGCCATCACGCACGCACAAAAACTGCCCTACTCCACCACCCTCATCAGCGGTCTGTTCGGCTTTATTATGTTTTTATTGATACACGGTTACTTCCTGAAAAAGAACGGTCAGACCGTGGGGAAAAAGATCGTGGGTGTCAGAATCAGCGATCTGCAGGATGGTGTGCCGGCCTTCGGCAGGCTCATCGGGTTAAGATACTTGCCGATTTCCCTGGTGAGCGTGATCCCTGTCATCGGCCAGCTATTGCCGCTGATTGACGTGCTTTTTATATTCAGATCAGACCGCCGCTGTGTCCACGACCTGCTGGCGGGGACCAAAGTCGTCAAACTTGCTTAAACAACGCTGGGTCTGAAAAGGTGCTGTGCCAGCGCAAATAAGATAATGGGGACCTCTAAAAATTGGGTTTTTATGTAGGTTGGTTTATACCCAGCGGGCACGCAAGCGCAGCGTATCCCCCTTGAGGGTAGGGTGGATTAAGCGCAGCGAATCCACCTCGCCAAATTCAGGTGCGATGCTAAAGCTTAGCCGCACTGGTGGATTCGGCGCTGGCGCGCCTTAATCCACCCTACATTTTCTGGTTAGCGCAGAGCGATGATCAGTCGGCGGCGGTGTCCAACATCCACCTCACCGATTCACCGGCCCGCAGCGGCACCAGCACCCCGCCGTCGAACTCAAGCGCGCTCGGCACCGACCAGGATTTCTTCACCAGCGTAAGCGTGTCGCGGTTGCGCGGCAGCCGATAAAAATCCGCGCCGAAATGACTGGCGAAGGCCTCGAGCCGGTCGAGGGCGCCGACGGACTCGAAGGCCTCGGCGTACAGTTCCAGTGCGGCATGCGCGGAGTAAATACCGGCACAGCCGCAGGCGGACTCCTTGGCATCGCGCGCGTGCGGCGCGCTGTCGGTGCCGAGAAAAAATCGGGGATCACCGCTCACCGCGGCGGTCAACAGCGCGCGCCGGTGCTCCTCGCGCTTCAACGGTGGCAGGCAGTAATGATGCGGCCGCAGGCCGCCGCGAAACATGGCATTGCGATTGAGCAGCAGGTGATGGGCGGTAATGGTCGCGGCCAGGTGCGTATCAACGGCACGCACGTAGTCGACCGCCTGGCGCGTGGTGATGTGCTCGAATACCAAACGCAGTTCTGGAAAGTCACGGCGCAAGGGGATCAACACGCGTTCGATGAACACCGCTTCGCGATCGAAGACATCCACCTCCGGGTCGGTGACCTCGCCGTGCACCAGCAAAGGCATACCAAGCTTTTGCATGGCCTCCAGGGCAGCGTAACAGTGCTTGATGTCCGTCACACCGCTGTCGGAATGGGTGGTGGCGCCCGCCGGATAATATTTAACCGCGTGCACCACGCCGCTGGCGCGTGCGGTGGCGATCTCCGCCGCTGGCGTGCGGTCGGTGAGATACAGGGTCATAAGCGGTTCGAAACGCATCCCCGACGGTAGCGCCGCGAGGATGCGCGCGCGATAATCCCGCGCCTGTGCGGTGGTGGTCACCGGCGGCTTCAAGTTGGGCATGACGATGGCGCGCGCGAAACGCCGCGCGCTGTCGGCCAACACTGCCTCCATGTGGGCGCCGTCCCGCAGGTGCAGGTGCCAGTCGTCAGGTCGTGTCAAGGTCAGGCGTTGCGGGTGCATAGAGTTGTTGTCAGTTTGTATTATCTTCCTGCCCCCCGACGATAAAGTTTTTTTGAGAACGGTGTGTGAAAAGAATATCCAAAAATTGCTGAGAAGAAAATTCCAGGTCACCACAACCGCAATCGCCATGGCTTGTACCCATAAATAGCTGAACCCGAAGTGTTGTACACCGAGAAACATGATTGACCAGTTTAACCAGAATCCCACCAGGCTCATTAAAATAAATCGACGAAAGGCTGTTGCGTGCGGAAC
>JAYUBZ010000170.1:0-5377 GCA_043740595.1 Gammaproteobacteria bacterium | reverse complement strand
ATCACATGCAACTGGTCGCGATAACGATGCATCTCCGTGCCCGGCCAGGTAAAACGCCCGTGCCCGGTGCGGGGAGTGTCGGCCAACTGGCAGACCAGGGCTTCGAGATGCTGCGTACTGGGCGCGAGAAAACCCCGCGTGCGTAACCAGTAGCGCAGGACATTGCGCTGGCGCGCGGGGGACAGGCTCAGCACGGCGGACACCGACAGCACCGTCGTCGTGTCCTGCCCATAGCAACCGGACAGGTCGGCAGCGGCCAGTTCATTCAACAACTCGGCGGCGTCACCCGCATGCTGTGCGGCACGCGCGAGCAACGCCGTGGCCTGCGGCCACTGTTGCACTAGCAAGGGCAGCACCTCGTGACGCAACAGGTTGCGGCGGTACCCCACGTCGGCATTGCTCGGGTCTTCGATCCACTGTAACCCGGCGGATTCCGCGTAGTGACGCAGCGCCGACCGGCCAACATCGAGCAGCGGGCGGAGATGCCGCCCCGCGGAGAAGCGCGTCGCCGCCCGCATGCCCGCCAGGCCCTGCACACCGGCGCCGCGCAACAGTTGCAGCAACAGTGTCTCCGCCTGGTCGTCCTGGTGATGGGCCGTGAGTAGTACGTCGTCCGGCCCCACATGCCGCGCCAAGGCCGCATAGCGCGCTCGGCGCGCCGCCGCTTCCCGACCCTCGCCACTATCGCTTTCCACTTGCACCGTCTCCAGTACTAGCGGGACTTGAAGTGCTTCGCAGACGGCGACGCAATGGCGCGACCACGCCGCCGACAGGGGCGACAGTCCGTGATCGACATGCACGGCGTTGAGACGCAGGGGATGGGTTTCGCGCAAGGCCACGAGGGCATGCAACAGGACGTGGGAATCGAGACCGCCGCTGTAGGCGATCTTCAGGGAGGTGTGCGCCGCCAGTTGCAGACGCTCGAACAAAACGCGGCCCAGCGCTGTGGGGGAGAAGCCGATATCAGACTTCCTCAAATTTCCCGTATTGCATCAGGCGCGTGTAACGCGCCTCGACCAGCTGGTCCGCCGGTAACGGCGTCAGGGCATCGAGGGTCACCAGCAGGCGCGCCTTCAAGGTCTTGGCCATGGCGGGTATGTCGCGATGGGCCCCGCCCAGGGGTTCGGGCACGATTTCGTCGATGAGGCCGAGTTTCTTCAGGCTGGCGGCGGTAATGCCCATGGCCTCGGCGGCCAGGGCGGCCTTGTCGGCACTCTTCCACAAAATGGAGGCACAGCCTTCCGGGGAGATCACTGAATAGGTGCTGTATTGCAGCATCAAGGTACGGTCGCTGACGCCGATGGCCAGGGCGCCGCCGGAACCACCTTCGCCGATGACGGTGCTGACGATGGGCGTCTTCAAGGCCGCCATGACATACAAGTTGCGCGCGATGGCCTCGCTCTGGCCCCGTTCCTCCGCCCCCACCCCGGGATAAGCGCCGGGGGTGTCGATGAAGGTCAGCACCGGCAGATGGAAACGCTCGGCGGTCTTCATCAGCCGCTGGGCCTTGCGATAACCCTCCGGCCGCGGCATGGCGAAATTACGCCGTACCTTCTCGCGCGTGTCGCGGCCTTTTTGCTGGCCGATAACCATCACCGGGCGATCGTCCAGGCGGGCGATGCCGGCGACGATGGCCGGATCGTCGGCAAAGGCACGATCGCCATGCAATTCCTGAAAGTCGGTAAAGATCGCGCCGATGTAATCGAGGGTATAGGGTCGTTGGGGATGACGTGCTACCTGGGAAATCTGCCACGGGGTCAGGGCGGTGAAAATGGATTCGGTGAGCTTGCGGCTTTTCATCCGCAGGCGGTTGATTTCCTCGTTGATGTTCAGCCCGCTGTTCTTGTCGGCATAACGCAGGGCCTCGATCTTGGCGTCGAGGTCGGCGATGGATTGTTCAAAATCGAGATAATTCGGATTCATGTAGGGCTTTTTGGCTGAAAATTACCGGTAGATTAAACGCACATGCTCCTGCCCTGCAAGCTGGGACAACTGTTCCAGCACGGCACCCGTGGGCATGATACGCCATTCCTGGCCCAGGGCGATCTCCGCCTCGGCGGCATCGCTTTGGTAACGCAGAAAAACCGGGCAGCTCCCGGGAGTGACCGGCTTCAAAATATCCTGCAATTCGTGCACAAAACCATTGCCCGCCTGGGCGGCCTGCACGTCGATCTCCAGGCGCGTGGCGAAGGCGGCGCGCGCCTGGTCGATATTGTAGATTTTCTCGGCGCTCATCTTAAATCCGCCGGAATATTCGTCCACGCTCACCTGCCCTTCCACGACCAGGAGCGTGTCTTTGCTCAAGAGGTCGCGGTAGCGGGTGTACATATCGGAGAACACCGCCAGCTCCAGCCGGCCGGTGCGGTCGTCCAGGGTGACGAAGGCCATGCGGTCACCGCGCTTGGTGTTCATGGTGCGCATGGCCACCACCAGGCCCGCCACCACCACGTTGCGGTCGTCCACGGGCTTGAGGTTGGCCAGGTCGGTCATGATGATGTGGCTGAGCTCCGCCTCATAGCGCGCAATCGGATGGCCCGTGAGGTACAGACCGAGGGTCTCCTTCTCGCCGTCCAGGCGTTGCTCGTCACTCCACTCCGGTACGTCAATGTAGTGAGTATCTTCCACCGGGGCATTCACTGCCGTGCCGAAGAGATCCACCTGGCCGGCATCGCGGTTCTTGCTGTACTGGCCGGCGGCCGCCAGGGCCAGGGTGAGAGAGGCCATGAGCGTCGCGCGATGGGCGCCGAGACTGTCGAGGGCGCCGGCGCGGATCAATGATTCCAACACACGCCGGTTGACGCGCCTGAGGTCGATGCGTCGGCACAGGTCGAACAAATCCTTGAACTGGCCGCCCTTGTCGCGCGCCTCCAGCACCGCCTCGATGGCGGACTCCCCCAGGCCCTTGATGGCGCCGAGACCATAAAGAATGGTGTCGTCGGTGACCGACACAAACGCATAGTCGCAGCGATTGACATCCGGCGGGGACACGGTGATCTGCATGTCGCGGCACTCCGCCAGCATGGTCACGACCTTGTCGGTCTTGTCCATATCCGCCGACAGCACCGCCGCCATGAAGGCCGCCGGGTAATGCGCCTTGAGCCAGGCGGTCTGGTAGGCGATGAGGGCGTAGGCCGCGGAGTGGGAGCGGTTAAAACCATAACCGGCGAATTTTTCGATCAGGTCGAAGATGTCCGCGGCGAGTTTGGGATTCACACCACGGACCGAAGCCCCGCTGACAAACACGCTGCGCTGCTGCGCCATCTCCTCCGGTTTCTTCTTGCCCATGGCGCGCCGCAGCAGGTCGGCGCCACCCAGGGTATAGCCCGACAGCACCTGGGCGATCTGCATCACCTGCTCCTGGTACAGGATGACGCCATAGGTGGGTTTAAGGATGCGCTCCAGGCTGGCATGGGGATACTTGATCTTGGAGCGCCCGTGCTTGCGGTTGATGAAGTCGTCCACCATGCCGGATTGCAGCGGGCCCGGACGGAACAGCGCCACCAAGGCGATGATTTCCTCGAAGGTGTCCGGCTGCAGCCGTTGGATCAGGTCCTTCATGCCGCGGGATTCCAGCTGGAACAAGGCGGTGGTGCTACAGGCCTTCAACAAAGCAAACGTCTTGACGTCATCGATGGGCAGCTGTTCGATCACCAACGGTTCTTCGTCGTTGCGTGCGCGCTCGGTGTTGATGATCTTCACCGCCTTGTCGATGATGGTGAGGTTGCGCAGGCCCAGGAAGTCGAACTTCACCAGGCCTAAGGTTTCCACATCCTTCATGTCGAACTGGGTGACAAACGTCTTGCTGCCCTGTTCGCAGTAGAGCGGCATGAAGTCCGTGAGGGCCGAGGGCGCGATCACCAGGCCGGCGGCGTGCTTGCCGGCGTTGCGGGCGATGCCCTCCAGGGCGCGCGCCTTGTCCAGGAGGTCGCGCACGTCCTCTTCATTCTCGTAACGCTCCTTCAGCGCCGGCTCCTGGGCCAGGGCCTTGTCCAGGGTCATCTCCAACTCCATGGGGATCATCTTGGCGAGCTGATCCACATAACCGTAGGGATGATCCAACACGCGCCCCACGTCGCGCACCACCGCCTTGGCCGCCATGGTGCCGTGGGTGATGATCTGGGAAACCTTCTCCGCGCCGTAGCGGTCGGTCACATAGCCGATGACACGATCGCGCCCTTCGATACAGAAGTCCACGTCGAAGTCCGGCAGCGACACGCGCTCCGGATTGAGGAAGCGCTCGAACAGCAATTCATATTTGATCGGGTCGAGGGCCGTGATACCCAGCACATAGGCCACGAGCGAACCCGCGCCGGAGCCGCGTCCCGGTCCCACGGGCACGTCGTTCTCCCGCGCCCAGCGGATAAAATCGGCGACGATGAGGAAGTAACCGGGGAAGCCCATCTGCACGATAACGCCCAGTTCCAATTCCAACCGCGCTTGGTAGGCTGAACGCAGGGCCGCACGCTGGTCATCAGGCAACAGCAACAGACGCTCTTCCAGGCCCACGGCGGACTGGGTGCGCAGCACCTCCTCGGCGCCCTGCCCCGCGGGCAAGGGAAAATCCGGCAGATAGTTGGTGCCGAAGGTGAGACGCAGGTTGCAGCGCCGGGCGATCTCCCGGGTATTTTCCAGGGCCTCGGGGATGTCTTCGAACAGCGCCGCCATCTCTTCGCTGGAACGGAAATACTGCTGCGGGGTATAACGACGCGGACGGCGCGTATCCGCCAGCACCCGGCCATCCTGGATGCAGACGCGCACCTCGTGCGCCTCGAAATCGTCGGCTTTGAGAAAATGCACGTGGTTGGTCGCCACCACCGGCAGGCCGAGACGGCCCGCCAGGGCCACCGCCCCGTGGTTGACCTCCTCCTGCAGGGGTTGGCCGGTGCGTTGCAACTCCAGATAAAACCGCTCGGGGAATAACTGCCGGTATTCCACCGCCAAGGACTCCGCCAAGGCCACATTGCCCGACAGCAAGGCCTGGGCGATGTCGCCATCCTGCGCCCCGGACAAGGCAATCAGTCCATCGCTGGCGGGAGGCTGCAACCACTCCCGCGACAAACACGGCCGCCCGGCATGCTGTCCCTCGGCATAGGCGCGGGTCAGCAGGCGGCTTAGGTTGCGATACCCGGCGAGGTTCTGACACAACAACACCAGGCGGTGGGGTTTGTTCCGGTCCGTCGGGTTATCCAGCCACACATCCGCCCCCACCACCGGCTTGATGCCCGCCGCCACGGCGGCGCGGTAAAATTTCACCATGCCAAAGACGTTGCTGAGGTCCGTGAGCGTGATCGCGGGCATACCCTCCGCCACGGCGCTGGCGATCAGCTCATCGATGCGCACGATGCCGTCCACCAGGGAGAATTCGGAGTGCAGGTGC
>JAYUBZ010000169.1:0-4859 GCA_043740595.1 Gammaproteobacteria bacterium | reverse complement strand
ACACCGAACGGTTATCGTGCATGACATTGATGTTGGCGGTGGTGGCGCCGACATCCACCAGGGCGATGGTTTTTTCCATGCCGCCGCCGGGCATCTGCTGGGCGATGAGGGAGTAGGCGTTTTCCATGGCGTAGGTTTCGATATCGACGATGGTGGGGATCAGGCCCGCCCCCTGGGTCACCGCGAGATAATCCTCGACAATTTCCTTGCGACAGGCGGCAATCAATACATTAACCTGTTCCGCGCCGCCCTCGGCCGGACCCAGCACCTGAAAATCCAGATTCACTTCGTCCAGGGGATACGGTATGTAGCGGTCCGCCTCCATCTCGATCTGCGTTTGCATGTCACGGTCAGTCAGGCCGGCGGGCATGTTGATGAGCTTGCTGATCACGTGCGAACCCGCTACGGCCACCGCTACGTTCTTGTAGCGACTGCCGGAACGCTTGAAGGCGCGCTGCATGGTTTGCGCGACTTGGTCGACTTCGGTGATGGTATGCTCGACCACGGCATTCTGCGGCAGCGGCTCCACCGCATAGCGCTCCACCCGGAAATGCTCCCCGGATTTGCTTAGCTCCAGAACCTTGATGGAAGAGGCACTGATATCAATACCAATCAGCGGCTGCCTTTTTTTAGCCAAAAGTTGACTTAAGCTGGCCAATTTTTTCTCTCTTTTTCCAGTAAGTTAGACTGGATACGTGTAAGTTTGCATTAAATACTACCCCCAAATATAGACGATGACAAACGGAAATGACAAATTTCTATTGGGCCAATAAGGATTACGTTTTATACTCACGGCTATATTCTCTGCCTGACCACCTAAAATTAAGGTAGCAAACGTTTCAGCCCCCATGAGCACCCCCGGAAGCTCTTTTACCAAATCCACCCTCTCCGCCCATCTCCCGCGCAAGCCCTGGCAACTTTTGCTGATTGCCTTGTTCGGGCTGTTCGTGACAGGCGTGATCTTCACCGCCCTGGTGGCGCTGATCCTGACGCCGACCCTGCCGTCTCTGGACACCTTAAGCGACAGTCATCTTAAAGTACCCATGCGGGTGTACACCGCGGAGGGCACCCTGATTGCGGAGTTCGGTGAGGAAAAACGCATACCGATAACGATAGACCAGGTGCCAGAACAGCTGATACATGCCGTCCTGGCGGCGGAAGACGACTCTTTCTATTACCACCAGGGCGTGGATTTTCAGGGCATTTTGCGCGCCGCCCTGGCGAATTTCCGCTCCGGCGGACGCAACGAAGGCGCCAGCACCATCACCATGCAGGTGGCGCGCAACTACTTTCTGAGTCCGGAAAAGACTTATACCCGCAAGCTGAAAGAGATCCTGCTGGCCTTCAAGATCGAGCGCGAGCTCTCTAAAAACGAGATCCTCGAGCTCTATCTCAATAAGATATTCCTCGGTAATCGCGCCTATGGCTTTGCCGCGGCGGCCCAGGTCTATTACGGCAAGACGCTGACGGAACTGACGCTGCCGGAAATGGCCATGCTGGCGGGCCTGCCCAAGGCGCCCTCGCGCAACAACCCCCTGGCCAACCCGGAGAGTGCGCAGGACCGGCGTAACTACGTTCTGCGGCGCATGCTCAAGCTGCATTACATCGATGCTGCCAGCTATACCGAGGCCATCAACGCCCCCATCGCCGCCAGCAAGCACGTCCTGCGGTTTAATGTGGATGCCCCGTATATCGCCGAAATGGCGCGCCAGTATATGTACCAGGCCTATTCCGAAAACAGCTATGCCGAAGGCTACAACATCTACACCACCCTCCGCGCCAAAGACCAAATCGCCGCGGACCAGGCCCTGCGCCAGGGAATGCTGGCCTACGACCGGCGGCATGGCTATCGCGGACCCGTGGGGCGGGAAAAATTAGCGGAGCCGGCCGTGCCCGCGCGCCTGGATGAGCTGTTGAAAGATTACCCCACGGTCGGCCCGCTGCAGCCGGGCATCGTGGTGGACATCGAGGAACAGGCCGCCAAGGTGTACCTGCAAGATGGCACCACGGTAACCATCAACTGGCCGGGCTTAAGCTGGGCCCAGGCTTATATCAGCGATGATGCCCAAGGCGCTCCACCCAAGACCGCGCGCGATGTGCTGCGCCGGGGCGACACCATCTACCTCGAACAGGTTAAGGAAGGGGAATGGTGGCTAGCCCAGGTCCCACAGGTGGCCGGCGCCCTGGTATCTCTAAACCCCAAAGATGGAGCCATCATCGCCCTCACCAGCGGTTTCGATTTCTATCAAAGCAACTTCAACCGCGCACTGCAGGCGGAACGGCAGCCGGGCTCCGGCCTCAAACCCTTTGTTTATTCGGCGGCGCTGGAAAAGGGCTTCACGCCGGCGAGCCTCATCAGTGGCGCACCCATCGTCGTGGAGGACGTGAGCCTG
The DNA here is from genome assembly GCA_043740595.1 of Gammaproteobacteria bacterium. Taxonomy (GTDB): domain Bacteria; phylum Pseudomonadota; class Gammaproteobacteria; order Acidiferrobacterales; family UBA6901; genus JANNJF01. The sequence goes on along the minus strand of JAYUBZ010000169.1, from coordinate 2,466 downwards.
GAGGATGAATGGCGGCCGGAGGATTACAGCAAACAGTTTTTTGGCCCCACCCGTCTGCGCAAGGCCCTGACCCTGTCCCTCAACCTGGTGGCGGTGCGCCTGCTGCGCGCCATCGGTCCGGACTATGCCGTGGAGTACATGACGCGCTTCGGTTTCGATGCGGCCAAGCTGCCGCGTAATCTGTCGCTGGTGCTGGGCACCGCCTCGATCACGCCACTGCAAATGGCCTCGGCGTTCTCGGTGTTTGCCAACGGCGGCTATCGCGTCGAACCCTATTTCATCTCACGCATCGAGGACGCCAATCACAACATCCTGGAAATAGCCAACCCGGCCGTGGCCTGCGGTTTGCCCGGGTCCGTGGTGAAGCCAGGCTGTGCCGACCTGAGTCACAATGAAACGGCGCCCGCCCCGACCGCGACGCCCTCACCGGCGCCCACCGCCCTGTCCACCCCCGGCAAACCGGACGCGACGAGCCCGCCGCCACCGCATTTCGCCCCGCGGGTCATCACGCCGCAAAATGCCTTCCTCATTACCAGCATACTGCGCGATGTCATTAGCGCCGGTACCGGCACGGGCGCCTTGGTGCTTGGGCGCCGCGACCTGGCGGGCAAGACCGGTACCACCAACGATCATCGCGACGCCTGGTTCAATGGCTTCAACGACGAGGTGGTCACCACCGCTTGGCTGGGCTTCGATAAACCCGCGCCCCTGGGACGGGGCGAAGTCGGTGGACGCGCCGCCCTGCCCATCTGGGTCGATTACATGCGTGTGGCCCTGGACGGCGTGCCGGAACAACCGCTGGTGAAGCCCTCCGGTATCGTCACCGCCACCATCAACCGTGAATCCGGCAAACTCACCACGGTCGATGACCCGGACAGCATGCAGGAATATTTCGTCAGCGGCACCCAGCCGACGGAGAGCAACGGCCCGGTGGGCGCGCCCGCGGGTGGTGGAGGGAATACCGAAAACGTCCGCGACGGTCTGTTCTGATGTCGCCCAAATCCGGCCCGCGCCCGCGCCGCCAGACCAAACGCTCCCACAGTGAACATGCCGCCGGACACGGCGTTGAACAACTACGCCTGCGCCTGTGTACCGAGGCGGCGCGCCTCATGGCGGAGGAGGGCGTGCAGGACTTTCATAGCGCCAAACGCAAGGCGGCCAACCGCCTGAATCAGCCGGACATGAAACACCTGCCGTCCAATCAGGAAATCGAGGACGCCCTCACGCTGCACTTGCAGCTGTTCCATGCCCGCGACCTGCCCCACACCTTGCGCAAACTCCGCACCCTGGCGTTGGACGCCATGGGCCTGCTGGAAACCTTCGAACCGCGTCTGGTCGGCGCGGTATTGAGCGGCAATGTCACCGCTTACTCCGAGGTCCACCTGCACGTGGTGGCGGACACGCCGGAGGACGTTGGCTTTCTGCTGCACGAACACCACATCCCCTACGACGTCGCCAGCCGCCACGTGCGTTACGGTGGCGAGCGGCACGAAAATCTCCCCGCCTACCGTTTCCTGGCGGACGGCACAGTCATTGAACTGGCCGTCTTCACCCGCACTGGCGCGCGCGAGGTGCCCTTGAGTCCCGTGGATGGCAAGCCCATGCGGCGGATCAATCAGAAAGAACTGACGCAGTTGCTCGGCCTGCCGCCCACGGCATAAGGACACCCGCCGTCGCCGGTGTGGCCTGTTCCCGTGCAAGGATCAAGGTCTTACGTTTTGCCCCCGCCCGTCCCGCCACAATCCGACTTACCCGCGAGAGTGGGGTAGCGGCCACGGATGGAGACTAATGGAGTGACTCGATGTTTAATCTCTGCGCTTCATTCCCGATCATCCGTCAGTGACGGAGGTCGAAATCATGCCAGGGCCCATGTCCTCATCGCAGCAGAACCGGGCGATGAAGCCGGGATCAGAGGTTCAGGTCTTTTGCGAGCAGGACTTCAACTTGTCGGTGCAACTCCGGTAGTTTGCCTTCCAGTATTCCCCATACCAGACGATGGTCGATTTCGGCGTAACCGTGAATCAGGATATTGCGAAAAGTGATAATGCGGCGATGCTCGCTGATTGCCGAGACAGTTTCGGCATCGATTCTGGACAACTAGTTGAGTGCTTCACCAATGATTTCGAACTGGCGCTCGACGGCGGAGCGCAAGAGCGGGTCGGTGGTGAAATCTGCAAACGTCTTGCCGCGCGAGAAGTGCAGCAGCAGATCCGCCGCTTGTTTGGCGTCGTAAAGGAATTTTTTGGCCTCAAGCCGCATACAGCAACGCCCGGCTTTTCTCGATGCTGCGCAGAAAGTAGGGATTATGAACGGCGCTGGTGGTGACCAGATCCACCGGTCGCCGGTAAAGTGCCGACAGAGATTCCTGCAAGCCGAAGTAGGCATCCGCATAGGCGGCGTGGTCGAGATCTTCGAATTCCACCAGGAAGTCGATGTCGCTGGAAGCCGGCTCAAAGACGCCAGTCG
>JAYUBZ010000168.1:0-12738 GCA_043740595.1 Gammaproteobacteria bacterium | reverse complement strand
GCCGAAGTGGCCCCAGTCGACCTGCGCCTGCTCGCCGGGCAGGGTACGCAGGCGCAGGTAGGCCTCGGCGGCAGGGCACAATCGCCTTAAGTACGTGCCATTCCACTCAGGATCCGCATCATTCGGGGACCCGGTGCTTGCCCATGGTCAGCGAGCTCGCCTGCGGACCTTCATTGCCCTGCTCCTCGGTATAAAACACCTCGCTGCCGATCTCGAGATCGTCGAACGTCGGATCGGACACGCAATTGCGATGGAAATACACCTCGCGGCCATCGGGCGTCTGGATAAAGCCAAAGCCTTGTGCCGGAAAAAGTTTGGTCACCCGCGCGTTATGCGACACATCGTGGGTTTTGACATCACCGCGCATCTTGCGCGAGTGGTCCTCGATGCGCCGGGTGGCGGCAGCGAAGGCGTCGCGGATGGCGACAAACACGTCCTCGTCCTGCATCCGCGTCACCGCCACTTCCACGCCTCCCGGCAGGCGGATATCCACGTGCACACTGTAGAGCTTGCCCTGGTGCTTATGCCGCTGCGGCGACTCTACCGTGACACGACAACTCATGATGCGGTCGTGAAAGCGAGTGAGCTTCTCCGCCTTCTCACGTATGCGTGTTTCAACGGCCTCTGAATGCGGTATATCCCGCAAGGTAATTTCCAAGGGTAGCTGCATATTTCGACTCCCGTTTGACGAAGCTCCAGCATGGCGCAGGCGCGGATGGAACGCAAACCCGTCCGGACAGGTGCAATTTTTCCTTCGGCGCAGTTTCGCAAGTGTATGACAGCTGCGACGCCGCAAGGTTTGCAAGCAGCGCAGCCTCACTAGCGAACAAGTGGTCGTCATGGGTCCGGCGATCTGGCCGACAGCGAGCGTCGGCGTGCAGGCATCGAACAACCTGCGCGCATCGATCACATTCCACCGGATCACCCGTGGGAATGTGTTTCAGATGCAGAAAGTCTCCTTGCTATCGATGTGGCGTGGCGGACCAGGACTACACATCGCCTACCGCCAGCTTCTTGCGCGCATCCGCCGGATTGAATTTCCCCCCCATGGTCAGTATTTGAGCATCGCGCTAACTCCCCTACGCGTTATTGATCGACGTCAAAAAACGCCAATTTGGTGCAAGGACACCCGCGCTCGTCCTTATGCTTTTTGTTTCACAGTGCGCCGTGGTATAACAGCACCAGGGAGTAAAACCCATGCCCACTTCGCCTAAGCACACGACGCCTAAGCACACGACCCGCGGCCAGCCCCGGTTGGCAGAAAAAACCGTGCAGGAACTCCGTGCCCTGGCGAAATCTCTCGGATTGACGAAGTATTCCAATCTCCCCAAGGCACAGCTGTTGCGGCTGATCGCCGCCGCGTCGCCATCGGCACACACTGCGCCGTCCAAGGTGGCCACGAAAACCTCCAAGAAAAAGCAGGCTGCCCAACGCCGCCCCCAAGACCGCGCCGTGCCGGCAAGTGCGCCACCGGTGACCCGCAAACCGCGGATGGGCGGCCGGCCTGCAACCCGTGCCGCCGCTTCCAAAGTCCACGTTGCCAAGGTCACTACTGTCTCCACGCCACCGGGCGACGAGAAAAACGCGGCATCCGCTTTTCCAGACACAACACCGCTGCCGCCCCCCGCTGCCCCCATGCTGACATTGCGCGGGCAGAAGCCCGGTGTCCTGCATGCCGCCTGGAGTATCGATCCCTCACGCTCCATGCCGCTGCCCTATTTGCGGCTGCGTATCCTGAAGGCGAACGCGGACAACACCGGCGTCATCGATGAAGTCAGTCTGCCGGACCTGCAAGGCAGTCGCTATTTTCACCTGGCGGCGGAATTTTGCGACACCCCGCTGCGCGCTGAAATCGGTTATCAGTCCAGCGACGGCCGCTTTATCGTCATGCGGCAGCACGCGGAAATCCGACTGCCGAGCCGGTTGGCCGCCGGCCGCGGCGACCCGCAATGGTGGATCGGCGAAACGGATTTCAGCGAGCTGTACCTACGCAGCGGTGGCACGGCCGAAGACTCAGCCCTGGTCTGGCGCAGCTCCTTCAGCAGTCGTTAGTCGGGGGACATGTTGCCCGCCCCCGCACCCTTCCCCACGGGGTATTTTGCCCTGGTGCTGCACGCGCACCTGCCCTTCGTGCACCATCCGGAACAACCGCGGTTTCTCGAAGAGGACTGGCTGTTCGAGGCCCTGTCCGAGACCTACCTGCCACTGCTGGATATGTTCGATGGGCTGGCGAATGATCGCATCCCTTTCCATCTGAACCTGTCACTCAGCCCGACCCTGTTGTCGATGCTGGCCGATCCACTGCTGCAACAGCGTTATGTGCACTATTTGGATGCACGCATCCACGCGCTGCAAGGCGAGCGCAAGCGTACCCGTAACGATCCGCACTATTATCCACTGGCAGAGTTTTATTCGGCGCGTTACAAAAAACTGCGCGCGCGCTTTGTCGAGCAGGACCAACTCAATGTGATCCCGGCATTTCGCCGCCACCAGGACAGCGGCTATCTGGAAATCCTCACCACTAGCGCGTCCCACGGTTATTTTCCGTTGCTAGCCACGCATCCGGAAAATCTCTACGCCCAGGTGTCCATGGCGGTGCGCACCCACACGCGTTTCTTCGGCCAGCCGCCGCGCGGCATCTGGCTGCCGGAATGCGCCTACCTGCCAGGGGTGGACGCGTTGCTGGCGGAGTTCGGCATAGACTATTTCATCCTCGATACCCATGGCGTGCTGCATGCCGACCCACGGCCGAAATACGGCGTGCATCGCCCGCTGCGCACACCCGGCGGCCCGGCCGCCTTCGGGCGTGATTACGAAACCTCCAAACAGGTCTGGTCGGGGGAAGAAGGCTATCCGGGAAATTTTTTCTACCGCGAGTTCTATCGCGATGCCGGCTTCGATATCGACGCGGCACACATGCAGCCGCTGCGTCACGCCGGGGTAGCGGGCTACACCGGCCTGAAATATCACCGCATCACCGGCAAGGGCCGGCACAAAGAACCCTATCATCCCGAGTGGGCACGTCAGCAGGCGGCGCTGCATGCCGAGGATTTTCTGCAACAGCGCCAACGGCAGTTGCAATGGCTCTCGACCCGGCTGGATAAACCACCGATCATCATAGCACCCTACGATGCGGAGCTCTTCGGCCACTGGTGGTTCGAGGGTCCACTCTGGATCGATTTTTTCGCGCGCAGGCTGCACGCACAGCCAAACGGACTGCAATCGGTCACGCTCTCGGGTTACCTCGATCACTGCGGCGAACTGCAGACGGCGCAACCGGCCGAAAGCAGCTGGGGCGCCGGCGGTTTTCATGAGGTGTGGCTGAACGAGTCGAACGACTGGATTTATCCCTACCTGCAGCAGGCCACGCAACGTATGCTTGATCTGGTGGCACGCCATCCCGATGCCGTCGGTACGCAGCGCTTGATGCTCGATCAGGCGGCGCGCGAACTGCTGCTGGCACAAGCGAGTGATTGGGCGTTTATCCTGCACTCGGCCACGGCCATGGATTACGCCAAGGGGCGTTTCCAACAACACATCCATCGCTTCAGCCGGCTGGCCAAAATGATCGAGGCGGACAAACTCGATGAAAACTACCTGGGTATGATTGCATCACGCGACAATCTGTTTCCCGACATGGACTATCGGATATTCCAGCGGCGACCGTGGCTGGGGGGCCACGGCGATAGCCGTTGACGCAGCATCTCGATCAGCGGGTGGTTTTCGCAGAGCCGGGCAGCGCTCGCCGTTGCAACCAGACTCAGGAGTAATCCTGCTCCAAGACCTTGGGCGCGCGATCCAGCCGGTACAAAACGGGGACTAACGCAGCGGTGGCTGCCAACATGAAATGCGGGCCAAACAACCAGAACACCAGGGGCACGGTAAAGTAGAAGGCGCGCATGCCAATACTGTAGAAAAGCCCGGCGCGGTTGAGGGTGATCGCCACGTGTCGCGGCGAGATCATCTTATGGTTCATGGCCAGGGGTACATTGACCATATAGCCCACATGATTGTACACACGCACAGACATGGAGAAACTGAAGAACGCAACGAACAGGTCCAGCAACAGCAGCAGCAACTTCACCAGCCACAGTTCGTTATGGGTGGCGCCCATGACATTCAGCGCGTGCCACTTGCTGCTGAGCTGGTCGCCCTGTTCGCTCAGGGTCAGCACACCCATGATGAGCAGTACGGCGGTGGAGGCGAGAAAGGTTGCGGCCATGGTGGAGTTACGCAGGGTCTGCACCGCCAGCACCTCTTTACCCTCGCTGAGCATGATATTCTCGACCCAGGCGGCGCGGGCGATGATGTTCACCGACTGGACAGTGTAAGCCGGGTTGCTTGCGACCTTGATGCGCAGAAAGAGGTGGTAGAGCCCAAGTATCAAAACACTCAGGACGAAACTCAGCAAGTCGTAGCCAAGCGGCGTGATCCAACCCGTAGCCTCGAAAAACATAGTGCACCTACTCCAGATAAAGAAACGGGCATCGATTTAAGGCGCAGGCATCGCGTCGTTGGGTTCATGCCACCACCCTCTTGAATGAAAAAAATAATTTTCTTCCCGTGAACGCCGGCCGTGCGTAATGCCCGGAACTTTTAAAGAACACACCGGATGAGGCTGATTTCAGCGGTGGCCATCGCTCTTCCGCTCATCAATACTCTACGCATCCCAGGACTTCGTGCCTTCACGACGGCGGCGGAATTCTAGCATCCGGCGTCGCTCCATTCCATCACCCCACCTCATGGTCGCGGGAACGACACGTTCAGGTGGGTTACTTTAAGCAGGGAAGGGTCTAAAATACAGGCGTGCAACAACCGTCCTGGCATCGCCTCGAGGAATCAGTCTGATGAAGAAGTACCTTCTTGCACTTTCGCTCGCCATAACCCTGCCACTCGTCGCTCTACCGGCCCAAGCCAAAACCGATGCCACGGAGGCCAAGCTCATCGCCAACGCGGCGGAACGCGGCAATGCCGGCGCACAGCTGCTGATGGCCCTGCTTTATGTGGACGGCGACGGCGGCCATCGCAAAGACGACAAGCAGGCGGCCTATTGGCTGGGCAAGGCCGCGCGCCGGCACAATGCCTATGCGCAGTCCATGTTGGGGGACTTTTACGCACAAGGCCGGGGCGTGGGCAAAGACCTGAAACAGTCCCTGTACTGGCGTACCCAAGCCGCGGAGCAAGGCAACAGCCAGGCGCAGCTTAAGCTGGGAGAGATGTATTTGAATGCCGTGGGCACCGAACGCGACTACAAACAGGCGGCCCACTGGCTGGACAAGGCCGCCGACCAGGGCGACCCGGAGGCGCAACACCTGCTCGCCAAGCTGTACCGTTCCGGGCTGGGCGTACCGCAAGACCTGCAGCGCGGCAATGACTGGCTCGAACGCGCCGCGGCCCAGGGTCATACCGACTCCATCAAACTGCTCAATTTCCTGGTGGAACTCGGCCGCGACAGCAGCATGGTCTACCACCAGCAAGGCGATGAACTCAAGAAACTAGCCAGCGAAGGTGACGTCGAGGCGCAGTATCAGTTGGCCTTGCGTTACGAGACCGGCGCCTGGGGCGTGCTGCAAGACAATAAACAGGCGTTGTACTGGTTCGACAAGGCGGCGCAGACCGGCCACTTAGGCGCCACCGCCAGCCTGGTCCATATATACGAAAAAGGACTGGTGGGTATCAAACCGGATCCGACCAAGGCCGCCTATTGGCGCGCACGCCTGCCACCCCAGGAACCTGAGCAAGAACCCAAGCCCGGACCCAAGGGCGGACAGCGCTGATCGCTGTCGCGCGACCTTCTTTTTGCAGGACTCCAACGCATCATCGCCGACATGCCACTGACGGCCAAGGACATACACCAGGCCTTAGCACCCCTGGCCAACCAGGGGCAGGCGCAAAAAGCCCTGCGCTTTTTCAAATCCGGCCGCGGTGAATACGCGGAGGGTGACCGGTTTCTCGGCATCTCCGTACCAATTGCGCCGGCTGGTCGCCAGCCTGCGCGATGTCAGGCGGACGCAGATAGAGTCGCTGCTCAAATCAAGCTGGCATGAAGAGCGTCTACTTGCCCTGCTGATGCTGGTAGATCGATACACCGCTGGCGATACGCGCCAACGCGCCCGCCTCTACACCTTCTATCTGCGCCACATAAAATACATCAACAACTGGGACCTGGTGGACAACTCCGCCAGTCACATCGTCGGTGCACACCTGGCGGACAAAGACAAACAACCGCTCTATCGCATGGCAAAGTCGAAAAACCTGTGGCAGCGCCGCATCGCCATCATCGCCACGTTTTACATGATCAAGAGGCATGCTTACGACGACGCCCTCGGCATCGCCCTGATATTAAAAAATGATCGGGAGGACTTAATCCACAAAGCCGTCGGCTGGATGCTAAGGGAGATCGGCAACCGCCATCTTGCCACCGAGGAACGGTTTTTAAAGAAACACTACATGACCATGCCGCGTACCATGTTGCGCTATGCCATCGAGAAATTTCCGGAAAAAGCGCGCAAGGCTTACCTGAATGGAGATAGGTGAGATTCCAGCGCGCTACACGTAGCATTGGTCAACGCCCTTCAGTTCGTAGGGTGGGCATCGCCCACCACACGGGGCATCGATCAGCATCCGCTGGTGGGCAATGCCCGCCCTACAGGCTGCAGGCTGGCTTCAGGGTAGCGCCATTCACCTCTTACCCGGCTAAGGGGGACATAGCCCAACGCCACACGACCGCCGCGCAACCTTTGCTGGTCGACGATGCCCGCCCTGGACGCACCCAGGAGACGACGTGCATAGCGTAAAGATCAATAATCAGCTTTTGCCATGCGCGCCGCCACAAGTGCTGCACCCATCACCCCCACGTGCGGATTCATCACCACGTATATCGGCATGGCCTGCGTCAGCGGTGACATGCGCCCCTTATCGTTGAACGCCTGAATAAATCCGCCCGCACGTAGGGCCGAGATCATCTTGGCGGCGATGCCGCCGGCAATATAGACACCACCACTGGCCAGCACGGTGAGCGCCACATCGCCGGCGTGGGCGCCATAGATATTCAGGAACAGATCCACGGCCTGCATCGCCAGTGGATCCTTGTCCACCAGCGCGGCGTGGGTGATGGCCGGCGCGGGGTCGTTGTCGGTCATCACCGCCAGTTTTTCCGATTCGGGATAGTCACCGCGTTCGCGCAGAAACTGATAGATCAACACAAAGCCCGCGCCGGACAGGAGGCGTTCGCAGGAAACCCGGCCGAAGCGGGCGTGCAGATAACGCAGCAGGTCCATTTGCACCGCATCGGTCGGCGCGAAGCCGGCGTGACCGCCTTCCGTCGGCAGGGCTACATAATGATCATCGCGCCAGATCAGGATACCCTGGCCCAGGCCGGTGCCCGCGCCGAGGGTGATGCACGGTGCATGCACCGGCCTCTGACCCGCCTGCAAGGTCACGATATCGTCCGCGCCGAGGGCGGCGATGCCATACCCGATAGCCTGAAAATCATTAATCAACCTGACATGGTTAACCGCAAGCGCCCGTGCGATATCGCCGGAATCCAGCTTCCAGGGGAGATTAGTGAGCGTCGCCACCTGGGTCGAGCCCTGCTCCGCCACCGGCCCGGCCACCCCCAGGCATGCGCCTGCTATTTGATAGGCACGTTTTGGATTATGGGTGTCGAAAAAATCCGTTATCATCGGCACGAGGTTCTCGTAGTCAGCACTGACATAACGTTCCTCCCGCAGCACGCGGTAACGTGCATCCCGCACTTCGGCGATCTGCAACAGTGTTTTTGTTCCGCCCAAATCACCTGCCAACACGTACATGACTGCCCTCCATCCCGCCGCTTACCCGATCCGGTGGTTATGATGACACCCGCGCACTGGTCAAACAAATCATCGGCAGATCGACGTTGTTTTCGCCGCGAACTAGTTGTTATACTGGCGCCCCTTGCCGGGGTGGCGGAATTGGTAGACGCGCCGGACTCAAAATCCGGTGGTGGTGACACCGTGTCGGTTCGATTCCGACCCTCGGTACCAGTAATCAAGCTGTTTGCATGCAGACACCGACGCCGCGCTAGTCCTTAGCGCGGCGTTCTTGTCACAACCTCGTAGTATCCGTCGAAAAAAACGATCAGCAATGAAATAGCGTACGCCGCCTTGCGACTTCAGGCGACCTGCACCGGTATGGAATGCCGCGTATGGGTGATACGATTCTGCGCGTCCACGTAGACCAGGCGTGGTTTGAACAGCGCCAGCTCCTTTTCCTCCAGCACACCGAAGGCGCAGATGATCAGGAGATCGCCGGGGCTGGCCTTGTGGGCGGCGGCACCGTTCACCGAGATGATGCCCGACCCGTCCTCGGCGCGGATGGCATAGGTGCTGAAGCGCTCGCCGTTTTGGATGTTGTAGACATCGATCCGCTCGTACTCACGGATGTCCGCCGCGTCCAGCAGGCGCCCGTCGATGGCCACGGAGCCTTCGTAATCCAGTTCGGAATGCGTAACGTGCACTCGGTGCAGCTTGGCGCGTAACAGCGTTCTCTGCATGGGCTTACCTCTATCCTCGGCGTGTCGCCAACATGAAGGGTCTGATTATCCGATTTTAGACCACAGGATTCAAATCCAGCTCAATGTTGTCGATAAGACGCGCCCGGCCGAGCCAGGCGGCGGCCAAAATCACCAGTTTCTGGTCGTCGGGGCCGGGTACTCCCAGGTCCGACTGACGCCGCACACTGACATAATCCGGACGGAAACCCGATTCCACCAGCGCCGCCAGGGCGTCGGCCTCCGCCCCCGCGGCTACCCGTCGCGCCCGTTGTATCTGACCACCCAGGGCCGACAACGTGGCGTAAAGCTGGGCGGCACGCCGGCGCTCGGCCGCCGTGAGATAGGCGTTGCGTGAGCTCATGGCCAGGCCATCGGCCTCGCGCACGGTGTCCACGCCGATGATGCCCACCGGCACACCCAGATCAGACACCATCAGACGTATCAGCAGCAGCTGCTGGTAATCTTTGTTGCCGAACAGCGCCACGTCCGGGGAGACCAGGTTGAACAGACGGTTCACCACGGTGGTCACGCCACGGAAGTGTCCGGGGCGATACTGCCCGCAGAGAATGTCGCTCACCCCCGGCACCTCGACCACGGTCTGGGCGGCGCGCCCGCGCGGATATATCTCAACTTCGTCTGGCATGAACAACACTTCCACACCCGCCTGCGCGAGCAGGCGCTTATCCTCCTCCGGGGTGCGCGGATAGGCGCTGAAATCCTCCTGCGGCCCGAACTGCAGCGGGTTGACATAGACGCTTGCGACGACCACGTCAGCATGCCGGCGCGCCTCCACCATCAAATGACGGTGACCGGCGTGTAGATTACCCAGGGTGGGGACGAAGGCGATGCGCCGGCCGTGAGCGCGCTCCGCGGCCACCCGTTGCTGCAGGTCGGCGATGGTGGTGGCGATGTGCACGATCTTTAAGGAGCCTCTGTAAAAGTCCCCTCTCCCCCGCGCACTTCGGGGGAGAGGGCTAGGGTGAGGGGGATGGTCATATATTTTTCCCTCACCCTGTCCCTCGACCTGCGGGTTGTGCCTCTCCGAAGGGGGCGAAAGGAGAGGGAACGCAAGCTGAAGGTGTTTGCCACTTTCAGAGGTTCCTTTACGTAAAGCTGTGCTCGGGACTGGGGAAGGTTCGGTTACGTACTGCGTCCACGTAGGCGCGCACCGCGGCCTCGATGCTGTCCTGTCCCTGCATGAAGTTCTTGGAGAATTTCGGGCTGGGACGTGGATACAGACCGAGCATGTCCTGCAGCACCAAAACCTGACCGTCGCAATCGACGCCGGCGCCGATACCGATGGTGGGAATATGCAACTCCTCGCTGATAGTCTTGGCCAGGGCCGCAGGGATGGCCTCCAACACCACCAGACTGGCGCCCGCCTCCTGCAGCAGGCGCGCGTCTTCGTGGATATGGTAGGCCGTGACCTCTTCCCGCCCCTGCACGCGGTAGCCCCCGAGCTTGTGCACGGATTGCGGCGTCAGCCCTACATGGCCGCACACCGGTATGCCGCGATCCACCAGGAAGCGCACCGTCTCCACCATCACCGCACCGCCTTCCAGCTTGACCATGTGCGCGCCACCCTGCATCAGGCGACCGGCGTTTTTCATGGCCTGTTCCGGGCGGATCTGATAACTCATGAACGGCATATCGCCGATGAGCAGCGCCCGTGACAGGCCGCGCGCGACGCACTGGGTGTGATAGACGATCTCTTCCACCGTCACCGGTAGCGTGGTGGCGTGTCCCTGCATCACCATGCCGAGGGAATCGCCCACCATCACCAGATCCACGCCGGCGCTATCCAGCAGATGACCGAAGCTGTAATCGTAGGCAGTCAGGCAGGTGATCTTCTCGCCCGCCTGCTTCATGGCCTTGAGTGTCGTGACGGTAACGGGTTTCATGTGCTTGCCGGAAGTGGGTTGAAGAAATGCCGTCCATTGCGCACGTGGCGCAAGTGGTCGAGCAAAGCCTGAAAATCCTGTTCGCTGTCCACAAAATTCACCTCGGCGGCGTTCACCACCAACAGCGGTGCCGCCGTGTAGTGGTAGAAGAACCGAGTATAGCCCTCGACGATGGACTCCAGGTAGCTGCGCTCGATATAGCGTTCGTAATCCTTGCCGCGCCGGCGCACCCGCTCCACCAGCACCTCCACCGGCGCCTGCAGGTAAATCACCAGGTCCGGTACCGGCACATCCAGACTGAGTTGCGTATAGACCTGCTCATACAAACGCCATTCATCGTCATCCAGATTGAGCCGCGCGAACAGGCTGTCTTTTTCCAGGAGGAAATCCGCTACCTGCACCGGGCGGAACATGTCGCCCTGCTTGATCGCCTGCATCTGGCGCACGCGCTGAAACAGAAAATACAACTGGGTCGGCAGGGCGTACTGCTGGCGCGACTGGTAAAAACGCTCGAGAAACGGGTTGTCCTCGGGGCGTTCCAACAGCAGATCGCTGCCGAAGGCCAGGGACAGCTTCTGCGCCAGCGTGGTCTTGCCGGCACCGATAGGGCCTTCCACCACCACATAGCCGGGGTTCTTATGCGTCGCGACCTGCACTACGGCGTCTGAAATGAGCGAGCTCATGGGTTTCTTTGCCTACCTGGTGACCGGGTTATTTTAGGCCATCGCTAATCTTTCGATACCCTGGCGATACCCTGTCCGGCGCACCCGGCGAGCAAATCACGCGCCCGTCCACGCCCAGGTATATCGAGATCCGGTGCGATCTCAGACAAAGGATACAGGACGAAGGCCCGTTCGTGGAGTCTCGCGTGGGGCAGCGTCAGCCCCGGCTCCTGCCGACGGATAATCTCCCCCTGCGCGGATAGATAGAGTATCAGGTCCAGGTCCAGGGTACGCGGTCCCCCGGGCACATCCCGCACCCGGCCACGCTGGGTCTCGATGCCGAGCAGGGCCTGCATCAGGGCGGACGGATCGAGTGCGGTCGACAGCTCGCAGACCGCATTGATGAAGTCCGGCTGCGCCGTCAGTCCCACGGGCGCACTGCGATAGAACGAGGAGCAGCGCAGCACGCGCGCCCCAGGCAAACTGCCCAACAGACTCAAACCGGCGCGCACCTGGGAGATCGGATCATCGAGATTGCTGCCGAGTCCGATATAGGCGCGGGCCGGGGAGTCAGCCGGGATCACGAGGTGTGGACCGGCGTTTGCGCGGGCGGCGTTTGTGGCGCGGCGCGCCCTGTTCCGGCACCCGATCACGCACCATGGCATCGCGGGCCGAAGCGTCGACTGCCTGAAAGCGCGTCCACCAGTCCGCCAGCTCCCGGCCCTCCTCGCCGGCATGGGCGCGCAGCAGGAGAAAATCGTAGGCCGCGCGAAAACGTTTGTGCTCCAGCAGGCGTTCGGCGTGTTTGCCGTGCCGACGGGACAACTTGCCCTGCATGTCCCAGATCTCGCGCATGGGAATACTGAAGCGCTTGGGGATGGTGATGTGTCGCAACTGCTCCCGCAGCACGTGATCGGCGGCATGTTGCAGCGTTTCGTGGGGCTTCATGCCGCTGGCGACGAGCCGTTGCATTTCCTGTCGCACCGGCTCCCACAAAAAGGCTGCGAACAGAAAGGCCGGGTTGACCGGCTTGTCGGCGGCGATGCGCTCGTCGGTGCTGGCCAGGGCCCGGGGCACCAGCAGACGCGGAAAATTATTTTCTTCATGCGCCAGACAGTCTTCGGTCAGCGGGAACAGGTAGCGGAACAGCCCGTGCTGCCGCAGCAGCTCGAAGGTCTCCAGGGCATAACCCCCATGGAACAACTTGAGGACCTCCTCGAACATGCGCGCCGGCGGTACTTCCAGCAACAAACGCCCGCACTCGCGGATCGGTGCCGCCGTGCCGGGCTCGATGCGGAACCCAAGCTTGGCGGCGAAACGGATCACCCGCAACATACGCACCGGGTCCTCGCGGTAACGCGTGGCGGGGTCACCGATCATGCGCAGGATGCCCTGCTTCAGATCCTTTACGCCGCCCACATAATCCACGACGCTGAAGTCGCGGATGTCGTAATACAGGGAGTTGACGGTAAAATCACGCCGTACGGCATCCTCTATCTGGGTGCCGAACACATTGTCGCGCAACAGACGTCCTTCGTTTTCATCATCGTCGTCGTCACGGGCGATGGGGGCTTGTGGATTGGCGCGGTAGGTGGCGACCTCGATGATATCGCGGCCAAACTGCACATGCGCCAGGCGG
>JAYUBZ010000167.1:0-2885 GCA_043740595.1 Gammaproteobacteria bacterium | reverse complement strand
CCCTCGCGGAACTGGCCTGGGATTTCGCCCGGCAGCATCTCAAACCCGGCGGACACCTATTAATGAAGGTCTTTCAGGGTCAAGGGTTTAGCCAGCTATATAAGGATATCCAGCGAGGTTTCGAGCGCGCAGTATCGCGCAAACCCAAGGCCTCGCGTCCACGCAGCACCGAGTTATACCTTCTGGGAAAGGGGTTTAAGGGGAATCCATAAACCCAGGCGGCGTTCATGTGCTTGCAATGCGGTTGTATCGCCCCGATAGACATTGCAGAATGGATAAAACACGGCGCCATGCGGTCTCACTTCAACCTGCCGTTAACCCGAATTCATGTCGTTAACCTGAATTACCGTCTGAAGAGGCTAAATCTTGAATAATCTCGCGAAGAATCTGCTGTTGTGGCTCATCATTGCCGTGGTGCTCATAACGGTATTCAATAATTTCGGCAATCATCAGGCAGCGCCGCGTGACATGGAGTATTCCCAGTTCTACAGCCAGTTGAATAACGGCCAGATCGACAAGGTGATCATCGAGGGCCGCGTCATCACCGGTTCCACCAAGAATAACGAGAAGTTCAAAACCTACAGCCCCGAGACCGACAACCGATTGCTCGTGGGTGATTTGTTGAAGAACGGCGTGACCGTAGAAGGCAAACCGCCCCAGGAACAACCGCTGTGGCTGCAGATTCTTATCAGCTGGGCGCCGATGCTGCTGCTCATCGGGTTCTGGTTCTATATGATGCGCCAGATGCAGGGCGGCGGCGGTGGCCGCGGCGGCGCCATGGGTTTTGGCAAGAGCCGCGCGCGCATGCTGACGGAAGACCATAATAAGGTCACCTTCGAGGATGTGGCCGGCGTGGAAGAGGCCAAGGAGGAGGTCGGCGAGCTGGTGGAGTTCCTGCGCGACCCAAGCAAGTTCCAGAAACTCGGCGGCCGTATCCCGCGTGGCGTGCTCATGACCGGCTCCCCCGGTACCGGCAAGACCCTGTTGGCCAAGGCCATTGCGGGTGAAGCCAAGGTGCCGTTCTTCTCCATTTCCGGTTCCGACTTTGTGGAGATGTTCGTTGGCGTGGGCGCCTCGCGCGTGCGCGACATGTTCGAGCAGGCGAAGAAACACGCCCCCTGCATTATCTTCATCGACGAAATCGACGCCGTCGGCCGCCAGCGTGGTGCCGGCCTTGGGGGCGGACATGATGAACGCGAACAGACGCTGAACCAGCTGTTAGTCGAGATGGACGGTTTCGAGGGCAGTGAGGGCGTTATCGTCATCGCCGCCACCAACCGCCCGGACGTGCACGATCCGGCGCTGCTGCGGCCGGGGCGTTTTGATCGTCAGGTGTACGTGCCATTGCCCGACATCCGTGGCCGCGAACAGATCTTAAAGGTGCACATTCGCAAGGTGCCTATAGCAGACGATGTGCAACCTGCCATTATCGCCCGTGGCACACCCGGCTTTTCCGGCGCCGATCTCGCCAATCTGGTGAATGAGGCGGCCTTGTTTGCGGCGCGTGGCAATAAGCGCGTGGTCACCATGGAGGATTTCGAGAAGGCCAAGGACAAGATCATCATGGGCGCGGAACGCCGCTCCATCGTCATGCCGGAGAAGGAGCGCATGAATACGGCGTATCATGAATCCGGACACGCGGTGGTGGCCAAGCTGTTACCCAATACCGATCCGGTGCACAAGGTCACGATCATCCCCCGTGGTCGCGCCCTGGGTGTCACCATGCAACTGCCGACGGAAGACCGTTACAGCCATGATCGCGATACGCTGCTGTCTGTCATCGCGGTACTCATGGGCGGGCGCATCGCGGAAGAGGTGTTCATGCACCAGATGACCACCGGTGCGTCGAACGACTTCGAGCGCGCTACCGATCTCGCGCGCAATATGGTCATGCGCTGGGGTATGAGCGACGTCCTGGGGCCACGCGTGTACGGCGACAACCAGAGCGAGGTCTTTCTCGGCCGCGATGTAATGACGCACAAGAACATGAGCAACGCCGTGGCCGAGACGGTGGACAAGGAGATACGCCGCATCATCGACGAGCAGTACGCGCGCGCCCGGCAGGTTATCGAAGACAACCGCGACAAGGTCGAGGCCATGACCAAGGCACTGCTCGAATGGGAGACGCTCAACGCGGATCAGCTCGACGATATCATGGCGGGCAAGGCACCGCGGCCGCCCGCGGACTTCACGCCGCCGGCGGCATCCAGTGGCACCGACACCAAGTCCGGCAAGGCGCCGCGCAAGCCGCGTTCCAAGCCCATGGATACACCCGCCGCGGAGCTCTAAGGCGTGCCGCTTAACTGCGGCGGTCGTCCGCTGGATCTGGGACGTGTCGTGGTCATGGGTATACTCAACATCACCCCCGATTCCTTTTCGGACGGGGGTGTTTTTTTTGTGCGTGACAAGGCCGTGGCGCGTGCCCGTGAGATGGTGGAGCAGGGTGCTGCGATCATCGACATCGGCGGCGAGTCCACGCGCCCCGGCGCACAGGCAGTGTCGGTGCAGGAAGAGCTGGATCGCGTGTTGCCGGTGATCGAGGCCTTGCACGCCGCCGTGCCGGTCGTGTTGTCCATCGACACCTCCAAGCCCGCGGTGATGCGCGCCGCGGTGGCGGCGGGCGCCGGTCTCATCAACGATGTCATGGCGCTGCGCGCGGAAGGCGCCGTACAGACAGCGGCCGGGCTCGGGGTGCCGGTTTGCCTGATGCACATGCAGGGCGAGCCGCGCAGCATGCAGGACAACCCGCAGTACGCCGACGTCGTGGCGGAGGTGCGGCAGTTTCTCGCTGGGCGGCGCAAGGTGTGTGTCGATGCGGGTATACCCCAGGAGCACATCCTCCTGGACCCGGGCTTTGGTTTCGGCAAAACCCTGGCGCATAACTG
>JAYUBZ010000166.1:0-2391 GCA_043740595.1 Gammaproteobacteria bacterium | reverse complement strand
GCTTGGCCATCTGATTGAAGATCCACAGATCCGGTTTGGATTCGGCGTAGGGCTTGAGCACGTTGCGGATGAGGTTGACCCGGCGCTCGGTGTTGGTGAAGCAGCCCTCCTTCTCGGCCCACACCCCCGCGGGAAAATACACGTGGCTGTATTCGTTGGTCTCCACGTCCGCATAGGCGTCCTGCACCACGAGGAATTCCAGTTTTTCCAAAGTCTTGCGGATACGCGCGCTGTTGGTCATGGAGGTCATGGGATTGGTGGCGATGATCCACAGGCCCTTGATCTCGCCGGTCTCGATGGCGGGAAAGATATCCGTCTGGAACAGGCCACGCTTTTTGGGGAAGAATTCCGGATCGATGCCCCAGAAACGCGCGATGTCTTCCCGGTCCGCGGGTTTTTCCAGGGCGCGATAACCCGGCAGGCCGGAGCAGGACGACCACTCGCGCGTGCCCATGGCGTTGCATTGACCGGTGATGGATAACGAGCTGCCACCGGGCTTGCCGATGTTGCCGGTGATTAAGTTGAGATTGTTGATGCCCACCACGCCGTCGGAACCGTGGGTGCTCTGGTTGATGCCCATGGTCCAGATGGTCATGGCGGCGGAGGCGCGCGCATAGGTGCGCGCGACGTTGCGGATGGTGTCTTCATCGATGCCACAGAGGCGCGACGCGCTCACCGGATCGTATTGCTGCACCAGGGCCGCGAATTCTTCGAAACCGTTGGTGTGCGCCTGGATATAGTCCTTGTCCGCCAGACCCTCCGCCAGGATCACATGCGCCAGGCTGTTGAGCAGCACCAGGTCGGTGCCCGGGGTGATGGGCAGGTGGATGTCCGCCATCTGCGCGAACATGGTGACCCGCGGGTCGATGACGATCACCGGGAAGCGGCGCTTTTCCAACGCCTGCTTCAGGCGCCAGTAGATGATGGGGTGCTGCTCCGGCAGATTGGAACCGATGGCCAGCAGGCACTCGGTATGCTCGAAATCGTCGTAACATCCCGGCGGCCCGTCGCTGCCGAAGGAGCGCTTGTAGCCGGACGCCGCCGAGGACATGCACAAGGTGGTATTGCCGTCGTAGTTGTTGGTGCCGATCACGCCGCGGGCGAGTTTGCCCAGGGTGTAAAACTCCTCGGTCATGATCTGGCCGGTGGAGACGATGGCGAAGGCATCGCGCCCGTAGGATTTCTGGATGCGCTGGATCTCCCCCGCCGTGCGGTCCAGGGCCTGATCCCAAGTGGTCTCTTCAAAGGGCTGATAAAATTTATCCCGCGTGAGCGGCACGCGCCCGCGCCCCGGTGCCTCGAACAACTCATGTTCGAAGATACCCTTGAGGCACAGCTTGCCGCGGTTCACGTCCGCCGTGGCCACGCCGCGGCTTGACACCGCCTTGCCTTGGGCATTCAACCCCACTTCAATGGAGCAACCGGTGGAACAATAACCGCAGGTGGTGTACTTCCAATCCACTACGCCTTTGTCGACGATCTTGACTGAGTTCTTGGTTCTGCGTCCGAACAACATTATTATCTGGCTCCGTGGTGATTACCCGCTGCGCTTGTCGTTGATAAACGTAGGGTGGATTAAGCGCAGCGTATCCCCCTTGAGGGTAGGGTGGCTTACGCCAAATTCACTTGTGGTGCCAAGGTTGTGGCCCGTTGGTGGATTCGGCGCTACGCGCCTCGCGTGCCCTCTGGGTATAATCCACCCTACCGCGCTAAACGCTGTCGCTACTTGGACAACCGTCCCCGGGCGTCAACGACAGAAACACCTTACCGTCCTCCACGCGCACCGGAAAACTCGCGGCGCAGCCCTCGTCCGGCGCCACCGCTATACCGGAATCGAGGTTGATCTTCCAATCGTGCATGGGGCAGGCGACCTTCCTGCCGTGCACGATGCCTTGGGACAGTTGCCCACCCTTGTGCGGACAGCGGTCGCGCAGGGCGAACACCTCGTCATCCACCGTGCGAAAGACGGCGATATTGCCGTCCGGGGCGGTGACGACGCGCGCGCCTTGTCGGGGGATCGCTTCCAGCGGTCCGATTTCTATCCAATCTACGGCCTGTTTTTTCATCTTGATGGCCTGCATGGTGGGCTCCTGATCTGCCTTTAGCCGACACGCTTGAGGGGGACGTACTCGTGGGCGTCCACACCTTCGGCGCGCTCGGTCCACGGATCGACCTGGGCGAATTTCTGGGAAAAGTAAAATCGATCGGCCAGCTGCTTGCGGGCCGGCGTGTAAACCGTAGCGCCGGTGGCGCCTGTGCAGGCTGTGTCCAGTGCCTGCGCTTTGTTCAGCGTCAGGTTACCGGCGATCACCGTCGTGCTGTCAGTCGCCACTGCCGGCGCAGCAGGTGCAGGATGGCGTGTTCAATGCCCCCGATGTACTGGTCCATCGG
>JAYUBZ010000165.1:0-3749 GCA_043740595.1 Gammaproteobacteria bacterium | reverse complement strand
AGGACCGCGAACTCACCCTGTCCCTGTTGGACAACTATCTCAACGGCCGCAGCAGCTCGTTCTGTTCCGAACACCGCCTGCGCACCAAACGCGGCAGTTACATTTGGGTCCTGGACAAGGGCAAGATCCTGTGGGACAAAACCGGCAAGCCCATCCGCATGTCCGGTTCCGTCACCGACATCCACGAACGCAAGCTGCAGGTCGATGTCATGGAACACCAGACACTGCACGATCTCGTGACTGACCTGCCCAACCGTGCCCTCTTTATGGATCGTCTGCAACAGGCCCTGCTGGTAGCGCAGCGCGACAAGCAACCCCTGATGGTGCTGGTGACCAACCTCAACCGCTTCCGCGAGATCAATGACACCCTCGGACAGGACATGGGCAACCTCGCGCTGTCGGAGGTCGCCACGCGTCTGCGTGCGACGCTGCGGCTCTCCGATACCATCGCCCGTTCTGGCGGCGATGAATTCGCCGTTCTGCTGAGATCGCCGGAAAAAACCAACACCGACATCGCGGCACGCCGCATCCTCAAGGCGCTGGCCGAACCCATGATACTGAATGGCAACAGCGTCGCTATCAGCGCCAGCATGGGCATTGCCATCTTCCCGCAACACGCCCAGACCGCCGACGAGCTGCTGCAGCGGGCCTCCGTGGCGATGTATACCGCCAAACACAGTCACAGCGACTACGCCATCTACACGCCGCTGCCTGCCAGAGAGAAAAAACCGATACCCCTGTCCTCCGCCGCCCACCGGCAATAAACTTAACGAGACCCGGCTTTTTTCGCACCCGCTGGCCTTGCCAGCGGCCTACATGGTCATATAATAAATAATTAACCCAGAAAAGCAGTCTAACCGCCAAGACGCCAAAAACGCCAAGTGTCTGCAAGGCTTAACACCCCAAGAAGTACCTCACCCTAAAGGGTGAGGCGTATTGCATTCACAGCGTTTTTATTTTCTTGGCGTCTTGGCGTTCAAATACTGTTTTTAGGTTTAATAAGGAACGACCTGCCATGACTAAACCCTCCCCAACGGGGATACGGCTTTCCCTCCCCGAGGTCTGGCTGGAGCAGCACGGCGATACCCTCTATCGCTACGCTTATTTCAGGATCAACGATGCCGCCCTGGCGGAAGACCTGGTGCAGGACACCTTGCTCGCGGCGCTGCAGGCACAGGAAAGTTTTGCCGGCCGTTCCACCGAGCGCACTTGGCTGGTCGGAATACTCAAGAACAAACTCATCGATCACCTGCGCAAATACTCGCGCGAGCAGACCATGGACACCACCCCCGGATCCGACCAGGACTTCGATGCCCTGTTCAAGGACGACAACTGGAGTCACTGGCGCACGCCGCCCTCAGTGTGGGACAACCCGAGCGCGGCCCTGGAACAACAGCAGTTCTGGACAGTATTCAGCGACTGTCTCGGCGCCTTGCCTGGCCGCCAGGCGGAGGCCTTCACCCTGTGTGAAATAGAGGGGTTGGACGGCAACGAGGCGTGTAAGGTTCTCGGCGTTGCAACGTCTAACATTTGGGTACTACTGCATCGCGCGCGTTTGCGCCTGCGGGAGTGCCTGGAAACTCACTGGTTCGACCAGGGAAAGGGGGGCTGACGCATGTACACGTGTAAAGAAGTCACCCAACTGGTCCTGGAAAAACAGGAGCGTCGTCTGTCGTGGCGTGAGCATCTGGGAGTACGCATTCATTTTCTGATCTGCGACGCCTGTGCGCGCTTTGAGCAACAGATGCAGTTCCTGCGCAAGGCTGCGCGGTATTTCGCCGAGCGCCATGAGGCAGAGGAGCAAAATACGGTACTGACACCCGGCGCAAAGAAACGCATCCGCGATAAGTTACGCGGCGCCTAGCGGGACTGACCAGACGGTTGCGTACCATTACTACACCTACTCTCAACCGGAGAATCAGCATGACACGACGTAATGCCTTACTCACCACCGCCATCGGCAGTCTTATTGCACTCGGCGTCACCACCGGGGGCATGGCCCTCGCCGCCGACGCGCCGAAGATGGAGAAATGCGCCGGCATCGTGAAGGCCGGGAAGAACGACTGCCAGACCAGCGTCAGCGCCTGCGCTGGCACCGCCAAGAAAGACGGGCAGAAGGATGCCTGGATCTATGTACCCCAAGGCAGTTGCGACAAGATTGCCGGCGGCACCGTGGTGTCCAAAAAGTAGAGCGAATGTCCACTACCCCTCTCGCGGATAGGGTAGCGCACACGATCCCGGCCCAGGCCGGGATCGGACTACGCGCCCAGCACTACCACGAGGTCGTGGAGACGCACCCGGCCACGGGTTGGTTTGAAGTCCACAGCGAGAATTATTTTGGCGACGGCGGACCACCCCTGAACTTCCTGGAGCAGGTGCGGCGCGACTACCCCCTGAGCCTGCATGGCGTCGGCCTGTCTCTCGGCAGCACTGACCCGCTCAACCTGACACACCTGCAAAAACTGAAGGCACTCATCACGCGCTTTGCGCCGGGACTGGTGTCTGAGCATTTGTGCTGGAGTTCCGTGGGCGGTCTCTACTTAAACGACCTGCTGCCCTTGCCCTACACCGACGAGGCCGTGCGGCATGTCAGTCAGCGTATCATCCAGACACAGGATTATCTGCAGCGGGAGATCCTGATCGAAAACGTCTCCAGCTACCTGCAATACCGCCACTCGACCATGCCCGAACAGGAATTCCTGGTGGAAGTGGCAACGCGCGCCGGCTGCGGGATTTTACTCGACGTCAACAATATCTATGTCAGCGCCGTCAATCATGACTTCGACCCCCTCGCGTATTTACGCGCCATCCCGGTGGCGATGGTGCGTGAAATGCATCTCGCTGGTTTTGCCGTCAACCATTACGACGACGGCGAGATGCTGATAGATCATCACGGCGCACCGGTGGCGGAGCCCGTGTGGTATCTCTACCGCGAGGCGTTGAGACACTTTGGCCCCACACCCACGCTGATCGAATGGGATACGGATATCCCTCCCTTGTCGGTACTCCTGGATGAGGCACGCAAGGCGGATGCCCTGCTGGAGCGACAACATGCCCGGGTTGCGTGACCTGCAGCAGGGTTTTGCCGCCGCCGTGTTGGAGGACGCCGACACGGGGTTCGGCGCGCAGCTGCATGACGGTCGCTTCCCCGGCCAGCGGCGCCTGCAGGTCTACCGCAACAACGTCTTCGCCAGCCTGACTGGCGCACTGTCTGCCGTTTACCCGGTGGTGACGCGGCTGGTGGGAACGGGTTTCTTTGGCTACGCGGCGGACAGCTATCTTCGTCAGCATCCTGCCCGCAGCGGTGACCTGCACGATGTCGGCCTTGCCTACGCCGATTTTCTGCAATGTTTCCCCGCAGCCGCGACCCTACCCTACCTGACGGATGTGGCACGGCTGGAATGGGCCTGGCACCAGGCCTTCCATAGTGCCGACCACGTGCCACTCGACCCACTGACCCTGGCGGCTGTCGCAGCAGAACATCACCCAGACCTGCGCTTCTCGCTCCACCCCACAGCCCGGCTGGTAGCATCCGACTACCCCATACTGCGTATCTGGCAGGTCAATCAGACGGATGACGCCGGCGACGGCCAGGTGGATCTCGCCGCGGGCAGCGAGCAGGTACTGGTACTACGACCACATATGACGGTGGAAATCCTGTCCTTAAGCCGAGGCGAATACACCCTGCTGCAATGTCTGGCTACTGGCGCGTCGTTGGGAACCGCGTGCGACGCGGCCTTCAACCAGGA
>JAYUBZ010000164.1:0-3415 GCA_043740595.1 Gammaproteobacteria bacterium | reverse complement strand
GAGCAAGGCCAGGAGCGGGTATTCACCACCTCCGTGCTAGGTGTCGGCAGTACCGTGACCAAGAAGGCGGTGCTGGCGTTGGAGGTGACACCGCAGATCACCCCGGACGATCGCATTATTCTTGACGTCGTGGTGACCAAGGACAGTTTCGCGGATGCCACCGCCGGCCTGATCAACAAAAAGGAAATTACCACCCAGGTACTGCTGAGCAACGGCGAGACCGTGGTGATCGGCGGCATCTACGAACAGCAACTGGCCGACACCGTGACCAGAGTGCCATTTTTCTCTGACATCCCCTTGGTTGGCTGGATGTTTAAAAAGCACAACCGATTTGACAACAAAGTGGAGCTGCTGATCTTCCTGACACCGCGCATCCTGTCGGACTCGCTCAACTTGAAGTAGTCCGGACCCTCACACGGCCCTTCGGGCCACCCTCTCCCAGGGGGAGAGGGGAGAGTGGTGCGGCCTTCGGCCGCAAGTTCATGGAAAGGCCTGCCCGGCCGTTTGCTTTCCCCTTGATTTATTTGTGCGATACTGGCATATGCCAGTCATGACAGTCGCACGCAGCATATTCCTCATCGGCCCCATGGGCGCGGGCAAATCCACTATAGGACGGCAACTTGCCGTACTGCTCAAAATGGATTTTCTCGATACAGACCACGAGATAGAACGCCGCACCGGTGCCGATATTCCACTGATTTTCGAGATCGAGGGCGAGACGGGTTTCCGCCGGCGCGAAAGTGCGGTGATCGACGAGTTGACCGGCAAAAGCAACCTTGTCCTGGCTACCGGCGGCGGGGCGATATTGAGTGAGGACAACCGTCAGGCGCTGCATACCCGTGGTACGGTGGTCTACTTGCGGGCAAACATCGATATACTGACGGAACGTACGCGGCGTGACCGCAGCCGCCCATTGCTGCAGACCGATGACCCGCGCAGCAAGCTGGAAGAAATCGTGCGCACGCGCGAACCGCTCTATCTCAACACGGCGCACGTCATCGTCGATACAGACCGGCGCAGTCCGCAGGTCGTGGCGCGCGATGTGGCCGATCATCTTAAAGCGTTGTGGAAAAATGAAAACCCTGTCGCTTGATCTGGGTGAACGCAGTTATCCCATTTATATCGGTCGAGGTTTGCTCGGCCGGGATGAGTTGCTGGCGCCGCATATCGGCGGTAGTCGTGTGCTGATCGTCACCAATGAAACCGTGGCGCCCCTCTATCTCGACCGCTTGCTCAAGAGTGTCCAGCGTTACCGCCCGGCCCAGGTAGTACTGCCGGACGGTGAACAGTACAAGAACCTGGACAACCTCAATCGCATCTACGACCGCTTGCTCGAAACCCACTGTGACCGCAAAACCACCCTGATCGCCCTGGGCGGCGGTGTCGTCGGCGACATGGGGGGGTTTGCCGCCGCCACCTATCAGCGCGGTATTCCGTTTCTGCAGATACCGACCACCCTGCTGGCCCAGGTCGACTCTTCCGTCGGCGGCAAGACGGGGGTGAACCACGCCCTGGGCAAGAATATGATCGGCGCGTTTCACCAGCCGCGTTGCGTGCTCATCGACACCGATACCCTCAATACGCTGCCGCCCAAGGAACTGTCCGCAGGCCTGGCGGAGGTGATCAAATACGGTTTGATCAGCGATGCCGAATTTTTCCACTGGCTGGAAAAAAATATCGATGCGCTGCTGGCAAGGAATGCCGCCGTCCTGAGTGAGGCCATCGAACGTTCCTGCCGCAACAAGGCGACGGTGGTGGCGGCAGACGAACGGGAATCCGGACAGCGCGCCCTGCTCAATCTCGGACACACCTTCGGTCACGCCATCGAAACCGGCAGTGGCTACGGAAGTTGGCTGCATGGCGAAGCCGTGGGGGCCGGCATGGCCATGGCGGTGGATCTGTCGCACCGACTGGGATGGTTAAGTGCTGCGGATCAGGCGCGTGTAGAGGCCCTGCTGTTGCGCGCCCACCTGCCAGTGCGCTCTCCGGCGGCACTGGATAGCAAGCGCATGCTGGAATTGATGGCGGTAGACAAAAAGGTTGAGGACGGCAAAATGCGTTTGGTGTTGCTCAAGGGTATCGGGCAGGCGGTGATCACTGACAATACGCCGTCGGCCCTGGTCAAACAGACCCTGGACCATTGCCGGGAGCCCTTATGAACCTTGGCCTGCAACTGGCGGCTTATGCGGCGAGCCAGACATCCTCCCTGGGACGACTGCATCCGGAGCCTGCGCCGGCCTACCGTTCTGAATTCCAACGCGATCGTGACCGCATCATCCACTGCGCCGCTTTTCGCCGCCTGGAATACAAGACCCAGGTGTTCGTCAACCACGAGGGCGATCTGTTTCGCACACGCCTGACCCACTCGGTGGAGGTGGCGCAGATCGGTCGATCCATCGCGCGCGCGCTCAACCTGGACGAGGACCTGACCGAGGCCATCGCCCTGGCGCACGATCTCGGGCACACACCCTTCGGTCATTCCGGGCAGGACGAGCTGAATGCCTGCATGCGCGACTATGGCGGTTTCGAACACAATCTCCAGTCGCTGCGCGTGGTGGATATGCTGGAGGAAAAATATGCCGCGTTCCCGGGACTGAACCTGACCTTCGAAACGCGTGAAGGCATACTCAAACACTGCTCCCTCAAACACGCCGAGCAGCTGGGAGAGCTCGGCCGGCGATTTTTGGAGAAACGCCAGCCGAGCCTCGAGGCACAGGTCGCCAATCTCGCGGACGAGATCGCTTACAACAATCACGACGTGGATGACGGTCTGCGCTCTGGTCTGATCACCATCGAGGAACTGCTGGAAACGCAGCTGTTTGCCGAGCAGCACGCTGAAGTGGAAAAAATCTATCCGCTCCTGGCGCCGCGCCTGCGCGTGCATGAGATCGTGCGACGCATGATCAATCGGCTGGTGGTGGATCTCATTGAGAACAGCCGTGGCCTGTTGCAGGCCTCCGGGGTGACGAGTATCGATGAAGTGCGGCGCGCCGGCCGTCCGCTCATTGCCTACAGCGACACGGTAAAGCAGCACAGCCAGGAGTTGAAGCAGTTTTTGCGCAAACAACTGTACGCCCACTATCGCGTGCGGCGCATGACCCTCAAGGCCGGCCGCATTGTGGAGGCGTTGTTTAACGCCTTCATGCAGGATGCGCGCCTCCTGCCTCCCCAGTACCAGGATAAAATCCGGGAACACGACGGGGGCGGGGACGCCGCGGTTCAGGCGCGCATTATCGCCGACTACATCGCCGGCATGACGGACCGCTACGCCATCCGTGAACATCAGCGTCTGTTTGACCCAGCGGAGTTGACCTAAGGAAGCTCTGATTAAGTCCCCACTGTCATTTCGACCGAAGGGAGAAATCTAGTAACAGCATGATGACGCTGAACTATCTCGATGCCAGATTTCTCGCTG
>JAYUBZ010000163.1:0-6258 GCA_043740595.1 Gammaproteobacteria bacterium | reverse complement strand
ACGACAAGGGAGAGAGCATGAAACTGGTCATCCTCCGACGGGACGGTGTCATCAACAGTGTCGCAGCGCCCGTCCTGAAGGTCGCCGACTGGACGCCGCTGCCGGGCGCCAAGGAGGCGATCTCGCGTCTGTTACGGGATGGTTACCGTATCGTGGTGGTCACTAATCAACCGGCGGTGGCCTCCGGGGAGCTTAAGATCGAGGTGCTGAATCGGATACACATGAAGATGCTGGATGCCGTCCGCCAGAAGGGCGGTGAGATCGAGGCGATCTTCATCTGCCCGCATGCGCCGCAGGACAAATGCCGTTGCCGCGTGCCGTCGCCGGGTCTGTTCGAGGAGATCGCGGAACGGCTGAAGGTGAATCTGTCCGGGGTGTACACGGTTGGCGGTTCCCTGGATGACGTCAAGGCGGCACAGGCCGCGGCGACCCGGCCGGTGCTGTTGCGCAGCGGTGGTGAAGTGACGGACAACGATCCCGCGATTCCCGCGGGCGTGCCGGTCTTCGACGACCTCGCGGCCTTCGCCGACGCATTATTAACCGGCCAGATGCCCAATCCCTGATATGTTGATACTGCGTTCGCTGCTGTTCAATGTCGTCCTGTTTTCCACGGTCACGGTGTACGCCATACTGGCGGTGCTCACGTTTCCCTTTGCACCTTTAAAGCGCTATCGCATCATCAGCCAGTGGGCGCGCTTTCATATCTGGTTGCTCAAGGTACTTTGTCATCTTGATTACCGGGTCGAGGGGGCCGAGCACCTGCCGCAGCAGACCGCCATCATCCTTTCCAAACACCAGTCGACCTGGGAGACCCTGGCGTTCCAGCAGATCTTTCCGCCCCAGGTATGGGTGCTCAAGCGCGAGCTGTTGTGGGTGCCGTTTTTCGGCTGGGGGCTGGCCATGACGCAACCCATCGCCATCGATCGCAATGCCAGGCGCAAGGCCATCGATCAGATCGTCGACCAGGGCCGCGATAGACTCGCGACGGGGCGCTGGGTGGTGGTATTTCCCGAGGGCACACGCATGGCCGTCGGTCAGACCAAGCGCCATGGCATCGGCGGCGCGGTGCTCGCGACCAGGACCGGCCACCCGGTGGTGCCGGTGGCGCACAATGCCGGCAGCTATTGGCCACGCCGGGGATTTATCAAACACCCGGGCACCATACGCATCGTCATTGGCCCGGTGATCGACAGCCACGGCAAGACGCCGGAGGAAATCCGGCAACTGGCGGAGACGTGGATAGCGAACACCATGGCGACGTTGGAGGAAAAGACCAGCGCCCCGACAGTCGCCTGACGGTGTGTTTTTGTTTGTGCGGATCAGCACCGCCAGTGTTTGCCGAAGTTGGAAAAATAATTGGCAACTGCCAGGGGTGTGTAGGGTGGGCGCTGCCCACCCTACATAACCAGGTATTACCCATGCCACTGTTCTTGGCAGTGCAACGTCACGCAGGTCCTGCGGCGTTGGCCAGGGCGGCAAACTCAGCCAGACTCAGGGTTTCCGCGCGCCGTCCGGGATCGATGCCGAGGGCCTGCATGGTGTCCGCCGAGACCATGTGTTTCAGCGTATTGCGCAAGGTCTTGCGCCGTTGGGCGAAGGCGGCCTTGACCACCGTGGCAAAGTGCTGCGTGTCGTGTATCGCTACCGGCGGTTGCGCGTGGGGTGTCAGTCGAACCACGGCAGAGTCGACCTTGGGCGGTGGCGTGAAGGCCCCCGGCGGCACCTCGAACAGACTTTCCATCTGGCAGCGTACCTGCAGCATTACCGATAGCCTGCCATAGTCGCGCCCGCCGGGGCTTGCGCACATGCGCTCGACCACCTCTTTTTGCAGCATGAACAGCATGTCGCCGATACAACCGAACTGGTCGAGCAGGTGGAACAGGATGGGGGTGGAGATGTTGTAGGGAAGATTGCCGATGATGCGCAGTTTTTCTCCCGTCGGGGCCAAATGGCAAAAGTCAAAATTCAGCGCATCGGCCTGGTGTAGGGTGAGTTTGCCAGTGGACCCCAATTCCTGTTGCAGTCGCGTGACCAGGTCGCGGTCCAGCTCGACTGCGTGCAGATGCCGGGTGCGGGCCATCAATTCACGCGTCAGTACACCGAGGCCCGGGCCGATTTCAACGATGTGCTGATCGGATGTGGGGTGAAACGCATTGACGATGCGCTCGATGTAGTGACGCTCGTGCAGAAAGTGTTGACCGAAGCGTTTGCGGGCAATGTGCTGGGTCATGCGCGGGCGTATACCGGTGTCATAGGCGCCTACGAAGTCTGCGGGGCCTGTGTCAGCTGCACCGCCAATTGCAGCGCCGCCAGCAGGCTGGATGGGTCCGCCTGGCCCGTGCCCGCCAACGCCAGGGCCGTGCCATGGTCGACGGAGGTGCGGATGAAGGGCAGGCCTAAGGTGACATTCACCGCGTGGGCAAAATCGTGGTGTTTGATCACCGGCAGCCCCTGGTCGTGGTACATGGCCAATACCGCATCCACTTTCGCCAGTTGCGCCGGCAGGAATGCGGTATCCGCCGGCACCGGACCGAGCACGCGCCGCCCTTGCGCCTGCAGTTGCGCGATCACCGGGCCGATCACATCGATCTCTTCATTCCCAAGATGTCCGCCTTCCCCGGCGTGCGGGTTGAGACCGCACACGAGTATGGTTGGATCAGGGATACCAAAGCGTGAACGCAGGTCGTGGTGCAGCACCTCCAGGACGCGCAACAGATGCGGCCGGGTAATGTGGCGGCTGACCTGCGCCAGGGGCAGGTGTATGGTGGCGAGTGCCACACGCAGTCCCGGACAGGTCAATAACATGACCGGTTGCCCGGTGTTGCTGTGTTGCGCGAGAAACTCCGTGTGACCGGTGAAGGCGATACCGGCGTCGTTGATGATACCTTTATGCACCGGCCCAGTGACCAGGGCATCGAATTCCGCATTCAGACACCCTGTTACCGCCCGTTCCAATGTTTTAAGCACGTAGCCTGCGTTGGCGCGGTTCAACTGCCCGACCACGGTGGTCTGGTTGGCGGCGACCGGCAACAGATAGGCGCGTGCCTGTTTGTCCGGGCGGCCGTTCCAGGTGGGCAGGTTGAAGGGCAGGCCGAGCAGCGCCGCGCGTTGCTGCAACAGCTGCGGATCGGCGATCAGGACAACATGACAGTCATGCGGCTGATCGATAAGACGCAGGCAGAGATCTGGCCCGATGCCCGCGGGCTCGCCCGGGGTGACGGCGACGATGGGAAGCTTAGCCATGCAGGAATAGTGCTGATTGATAGATCTTGTTGTGCAGGGTCGTCATTGCGAGGCCGCGTTTCTCGCGGCCGCGGCCATCTCCGTAACCTGGCACCGCCTGTATATCGCCCCTACCCATTGAGCTGGCACGCGCAATACGGATGGCCGTCGCGCTATTCGAGGTTGATACGGTATTCAATATAGGCCTCATCGTGCAGCTGGCGGACCCATTGCGCGTAACGCTCGTCGGTCTTGCGCGCGTGGATCTGTTGGCGCGCATCGGCCTGGTCGTGTTCGTTGGTGACGTCGCGCTGGCGCCGCTCCAGAACCTGGATGAGATGCAGCCCAAAGGGGGTCTGAACAGGGGCGCTGATCTCGTTGGGTTTGAGCGTATTCATGGCCTTTTCGAATTCCGGCACGGTCTGTCCCGGGTTGACCCAGCCGAGGTCGCCGCCGTTGGAGGCGGAGCCAGGATCCTCTGAGTTGGACTTGGCGAGCACGGCGAAGTCATCACCGTTCTGGATACGCTGGCGCAGTTTGTTCAATCGTTGCCAGGCATCCTGCGAGGTCACGATGGCGTTGGTGCGCAGCAGTATGTGGCGCGCGCGGGTCTGTGTGATGGTCAGGGTTTTTTTGCCGCCGCGCTTGTCGATCAGCTTGAGAATATGAAAACCGCCGGGGCTGCGCAGCAGGTCACTCACGTCGCCGGGTTGCATGGTTTTTAGCGCATTCACGAACAGCGTGGGGAGTTGACCGGCCTTTTTCCATCCGAGCTTGCCGCCTTCAAGGGCATTTTCGCCCTGGGAGTTGGCGATGGCCGCCTGATCGAAGTCGCCACCCTGACGCAGGGTTTTTAGTATGCCCTCGGCACGCTGGCGGGTTTGCTGGATGACGGCTGGCGTGGCGGATTCCGGCAGAGAGATAAGAATATGAGACAGTTCGTATTCGGTTCCGCCGTCGCGATTTTCGCTGTTCGCCAGAAAATTCTCCACTTCGGCGTCCGAGACTGTAATGCGGTTGCCGATCTCGCGCTCGATCAACTGTTGGATAAGTATCTGCCCGCGTATCTGTTCGCGGAATGCCGCCTGCGACACGCCATCGTGCGCCAGGGTTTTATACAGATCCGGCAGGTCCATGTGATTTTGTTCGGCGATGTTTTGCAGTGCCGCATCCACCTTGTCATTACCGGCCTGGATGCCCATCTGCTGCGCCACCTGTAGTTGCAGGTGTTCCAGAATAATTCTTTCAAGAACCTGTTTTTTAAGAATATTCTCTGGGGGCGCCTGGATTTTCTGCGCGGCGATGCGTTTGCTGACCTCCTCCAGGCGTGCGTTGAGTTCACTGTCCGTGACCACCTCGTCATTCACCACTGCGACGATGCGGTCGATGGGTTCCGACGCCAGCACGGGTTGCCCATACGGGAGCAGACACAGTGCCGACAGCAGCAACAGGCAGCCCCGAGTGGAAGATCGGCGCCGCGACAAAGGCAGTGGGTCTATGGGGAGGTCGGTATGCATAGATCAGTTAAGGATAGAGTGTGGCCAGAGGGCAGAAGTTTCCCGCGTGCGGGTGATAAAACGACGGCTAGGATAGCATGGGACGGGGTTTTTTGCCTGCATGGGAGGCCACCGGCACGCGCGGACTGCAACCCATCCGGCATTTATTCAAAGATGAATTTCCCCGCATTCAGCGGACTCTCCGGTCGTGGCCCGAGTTTCGCCAGGCCGCTCAACTCCAGTTCGAAAAGTATCGGGTTGTCGGTGGTGCCATCGGCCAATATCCGTTGGCCTTTGGTGATGCGGAAGGCCCAGCAGCAGTCGGTGTACTCGAATCCAGTATAAGACTGCAGGGTGCGTTTTTCCGGCAGGGCATAGTTCCAGCGGGACAGCAGCGCCCAGCGCGCCGACAACGGCCATTGGATCGAGACATCCGCCTGTTCCTGGATGGTTTTGTTATAGCGGTAGCCGATGTTGATGATTTTATTCCTGGCCGGGTGATATTGGAGCAGGATATTGCTTCTTTCCGTCGCGTATTGGTTGCTATCCCATTGCAGCCCGCCGCGAACATACCAGTACTGACCCAGGCGCGCCTGAATTTCCGCCACCATGTTCGAGGTAGTCTGCACCGGGGTGCTGGTGGGCAGGACCACCTGTGGGTTGTGAAAATAGAACGTCTGTCCCAGGCTGAAACGTACCTGCTCGATACCATTGGGTGCATTGAGGAAGCGGGTGGTGACAGCGACGGTTGCCTGGTCGGCGTCACCCACTCGATCGGCGCCGACGAAACGGTTTTCCCGGTACAGATTGTAGAAACTGAAATCAGGAATGCCGGTGTCAAAGATCGGCAGGCCGTCCTGGTTTATGTAAGGAATATGCAAATAAAACAGGCGTGGCTCCAGGGTCTGGATGTAATCATGACTTTTCCATGCCCCCCCACGCTCAAACAGCAGGCCGCTGTCCACGCTGTAGATCGGCAGCCGACGTTCTGGCGTCTCGTCCTGGGTCACCAGGCCGGTGCCGGTCAAGTTGTAGGCGGTATAGCGGTAGCCGGCCTTGGGGGTAACAAAGGCATAGGCATTTCGCAGTGGCAGACTAACGGATGGATTGATGTCCAGGCGTTGACCGGTAAGGCCGGCGTTGCGGTCGAAATTGACCCATTCACTGCTCAACGCATAGCGTAAGCGGTTGGCGCCCGTCGGTACGTCCGCCGCGAGGGTGAGTTGCGGCAGTAGAGAATAGGGCCGGTCGATGGTCGCGATGCTTTTGTCCACCGTCTGGAAACTTGAGGTGCGCGCCGCGAAGTGCCAGACGTTGTCGTTGTAGGCAATTTGTCCGGTGTGTGGGAGGTAGGTGGCGCTGGTGGTGGCGACGCTGTCGCCGAGGTCCACCAAGTAGTTTTTGTCCGAGACCCACTGCATATCGACGTTACCGCTCCAGTTAGCGGAGAAGGTTTGGGCGTGACTATATTTTGCCGCCGCGCGGTAGGTGTTGGTGACCGTGTCACTCGGCAGGTATTCCAGGTCGACATTGCCGCTGT
>JAYUBZ010000162.1:0-4474 GCA_043740595.1 Gammaproteobacteria bacterium | reverse complement strand
CTGACAAACTTTAGGGAACTTCAAAAATCGGGAAATGTAGGGTGGATAAAGCGCAGCGTATCCACCAATCAGTATGATTTTGTTGGGTTCGCCGCTAGTGCGGCTCGCGTGCCCTTTGGGTACGCGTGCCCTTTGGGTATAACCCAATCTACATAAAAACCCGATTCTTAGAGGCTCCCATTAGTGACTTTCTGCCGCAACCAGGGCCTCATAAGCCTTGGCGTCCAGCAGCTTGTCGATGTCGGCCTTGTTGGCCGGCTGCAGGCGAAACATCCAACCGTCGCCATAGGCATCTTTGTTTAAAGTCTCCGGCGCGTCGCCGATCTTGCTGTTCACTTCCAGCACCTTGCCGGCGATAGGCGCATAGACATCCGAGGCCGCTTTGACCGATTCCACCACGGCGCATTCCTTGCCGGCCACGACGTCCTTGCCGACCGCGGGCAATTCGATAAAGACCAGGTCGCCGAGCAGCTCCTGCGCGTGGTCGGTGATGCCGATCTGCACCGAACCGTCGGGCAGGGTTTTGACCCATTCGTGCGACTTGGTGTATTTGAGGTTGGCCGGTGTTTTGCTCATGTCTGACTCCAGGTAAAGTTTTATCCGATGCAACTCTTGCCGTTGCGCACGAAGGGGTATTTTACCACGCGTGCATGCGTCATTTTTCCGCGTATCTCCACCTGGCATAAACTGCCGACATCCACCTGCGCCGGCACGCGCGCCAGGGCGATGGCCTTGCCCAGGGTGGGTGAGAAGCTGCCGCTGGTGATCTCGCCTTCGCCCGAACCGGGGCACATCACCTTAAGATGGTTGCGCAATACGCCCTTGTCTTCCAGCACCAAGCCCACCAGCTTACGCGGCACGCCGGATGCCTTTTGTTTTGCCATGGGCCCGCGCCCCATGAAATTGCGTTCTTCCGGCGCCCAGCCGACGGTCCACTCCAGTCCCGCCTCCAGGGGTGTCGTGGTCTCATCCATGTCCGTGCCGTACAGCGCCATGCCCGCTTCGAGGCGCAAGGTGTCGCGCGCGCCGAGACCGATGGGCGTCACCCCGGCTTCGAGCAACATCTGCCAGGTGAAGGGTGCGGCCTTGGCCGGCAGGATGATCTCGAAACCGTCCTCGCCGGTGTAGCCGGTGGTGGCGATAAACAACTCGCCGACGTTCACCGCGTTAAACGGCTTCAAGTCCTGGGTGGCGTCCCGCAGGTTGTCGCCCAGGGCCTGATAAAAACGATCCCGTGCCCAGGGTCCCTGCACCGCGATGATACTAAGATCGGGACGCGACTGCACCGTTACACCACCGAACTCTTTGGCCGCGGCGTTCACCCAGGCGAGGTCTTTTTCCCGCGTCGCGGCGTTCATCACCACGCGGAACCATTGCTCGTTCATGAAGTAGATGATCAGGTCGTCGATCACGCCACCCTTGCTGTTGAGCATGCAGCTGTACAAGGCCTTGCCCGGCGTCGTGAGCTTGTCCACGTTGTTCGCCACCAGCATGCGCAGGAAGGCGCGCGCCGTGTCACCTTTAATATCCACCACGTTCATGTGGGACACGTCGAACATGCCGGCGCCCTTGCGTACTTTGTGGTGCTCCTCCAGCTGCGAGCCGTAATGCAGCGGCATATCCCAGCCGCCAAAATCTACGATCTTGGCGCCCAACTTTACGTGCGACTCGTACAACGGCGTTTTATTACCCACTCACTGCTCCTCTGATTTATCAGCCTGCCCTGCCGCGCCTCACGGCGCGTTGCCGGCAACCGCGGTTTGTATTTCTTCGGCATGATACGAACTGCGCACCAGGGGGCCGGCCTTGATCCAGGCGAAACCCAGGGCGCGCCCGGCGTCCGCATACTCGGCAAATACTTTAGGGTGCACGTACTCAAGCACCGGCAGGTGATCGCGGGTCGGGCGCAGATACTGCCCCAAGGATACCCGCTGCACGCCGATGGTGCGCAGGTCGCGCATGACCGCCAGCACCTCGTCACGGGTTTCGCCTAAGCCGAGCATCAAGGCCGACTTCGCCTCGATACCAGGCAGGACGGCGACGCGTTCGAGCAACGCCAGGCTGCGTGCATAGGTGGCGCCCTTGCGCACGGCACGGTAAAGCCGCGGCACGGTTTCCATATTGTGTCCCCAGACCAGGCGCGGGGTTCCGCTTGCTGCCTGCGCCTCTCCCAGAACATTCATAATGCCCGCCGCGGCCTGCGCCTGGACGTTGCGAAAATCCGGCGTGAGGAATTCCACACCGATGTGCGGGTCCTGGGCGCGCAACCGGCGCAGGGTCTCGGCGAATATCCCGGCACCACCGTCCGCCAGATCGTCGCGGTTCACCGAGGTCAATACCACATAACGCAGACCCATGTCCGCCACCGCCTGAGTCACACGACGCGGCTCGTCCTGGTCGACGCTGTTGGGGTGGCCGGTTTTAACGGAGCAAAAACCGCAGGCCCGGGTACAGGTGTCGCCCAGCAACATGAATGTCGCGGTGCCGCGACTCCAGCACTCGCCGCGATTCGGGCAGCGCGCCTCTTCGCACACGGTGTGCAGAGCGTGTGCATGCACCGCCTCGGCGGTGTGGGCGTATTGCACGCCCTTGCCCAGCTCCTGCCGGATCCACGGCGGCATGCGTGACGCATTGGGCGTGCGCGCGTTGGGGCGGACGGCGTCGGCGATATCGAAGATGGGATACGTCATGGTGCGACTCTCCAAAACAAAAAAAGGGCGACGGATGCCTGCATCCGTCGCCCCTCTGTCCGGGAACCTGAGAGCTTGAGCCCCGTCGGTGGACCATAGCGGCCTGCCGGCGCCGGTCTCTCTCCAGAGTCGAAATGTCCCCGCGGTTCTTTTGCCTGAGCGATTCCGGGCGGGTTGCGCCTTCGGCGCCGGCGCTGTTGGCCGGTCTCTCCCACGGGGCCGTAGTCGAGAGCGGCACTATACCCCGGTGTCGGGTCCCCGCCAAGGGCAGATGCCGCGCTATTCGTGGGTTTGTTCTGGAACTCTGTATAGTCGGGCCCCGCCAAGGGCGGATGCCGCACGGCTCAGAGGTGGGATTTTCTGGTCTTCTTCCTCTCTGACTGCATGCCGTTACGGCGCTGCCACCACATCCAGGTACCGGTCAAGGCCATGCCGATAAATGCCAGGGCCATGCCATCCATGAACCACCCGCCCCAGCGACCCAGAATCCGGCCGTTGTGGATGTCCCGCACCACCCGCTCGGTGTTCAGCATTTTGTTCTGGTATAGCTTACGCACCGCCAGACCCAAGGCCACCGGTGGCGTCGCCGCCGTCGACCACTGCACGTGCTGATGGGCGCTGCGCGACCAGGTCAGCAGGACCGGGCCGGCGGCGAACTGCTCTCCCCCGCCTTGGACCACCACCTTGCCGTTCCACTCGCCGATGGCCTGCAACGTCGGCAGGCTGCGCAGTGCATGGGCTTCCTCGACGATATTGCCCTGCCGATCCAGCAGCAGGACGCCGTCCGCCAGGGCCACTGCCACCTCATCACCCACGCCGATGGCGCCTTGCAGCGCGGCATAATGTCCGGCCAACTCCCGCTCGTTGTAATACAGCCGGTCCTCCAGCTGCGTCACCCAGGCATCCCCCACGGGATAGCTTTTCCGCACCGCCGGTGCCGCCAGGCCGTACCACCCTTGCAACATGCTGGACTGTACATAGCGCTGACTTAAGCCCAGGGCGTCGGTGTGATTGAGCATCATGCCCGTCAGCGCCAACAGCAATACGAAAACGGCGCTGAGCATGCCTACGGTGCGGTGCCACTGGACGATTTCCTGGATGAAACGCGGCTTCTTCTTACGGTGCAAAGCGACTACTCCCGTGCAGGTACAGCGCCATGCTGGCGAGGCGGGTAATGGCGTTCACGGACAACGTCGCGCCGGAAATTCCATCGATGTGCCGGTCGAGATCCGTCACCGTTTTCATGCCGGCGCCTTTGAACTGGTCGGTAAAAAATCCGTGGCGCACCTCATCGCCGCGACTCTCCCGGTATTCCAGTATCCTGACCAGGCTGATTTTTCCGTTGCGGATAACGATACCCGCGGTGATGGGCTCTTCCTTGCCGATTTCCTCCAGCACCCACGCGGTTTTACCTGGCACGCCCCAATAACGTATGCGGCGCGCCTTGTAAGGGTGCCCGAGTATTTTCTTGATTTCCGCCTGGCGCTCGTCGGTCAACCACAGGACGTCCACTTGCGGTTTTTCCCCGGCGAATACCTCAGCGATAAACGCCTCGCTGCTCTGGTACACCCCGCGGCCGTAACCCGCCGCGGGGATCATTGCCATCAGGCACAGAACCACAAGTGCTGCTGATTTAAATTTATACCTCATTGCGTCTGATGACTCCTGCGTATTACCTGTACACGTTAGGGAAGCTCTGATTAAGTCCCCACTGTCATTTCGACCGAAGGGAGAAATCCAGTAACACCATGATGACGCTGAACCATCTCAATGTCAGATTTCTC
>JAYUBZ010000161.1:0-3491 GCA_043740595.1 Gammaproteobacteria bacterium | reverse complement strand
ATACCCGGCCCCCCTGGCTGGTGAAACTGGGTGATGCGTCCGGGCGAGGGCATAAAGGTTTTTGGGTCTTCGGCGTTGATGCGGCATTCCATGGCATGCCCGCGCCATTCGATGTCTTTCTGGCGGTAGGACAGTATTTCACCGGAGGCGATGAGCAGTTGCTCTTTGACGATGTCCACACCGGTGATGAACTCCGTCACCGGGTGCTCGACCTGCACGCGTGTGTTCATCTCGATAAAGTAGAACTCGCCGTTCTCGTACAGAAATTCGAAGGTGCCGGCGCCGCGGTAGCCGATCTTGCGGCAGGCCTCGGCGCAGCGTTCGCCGATGCGGGTGCGCACTTTTTCCGTGATGCCGGGGGCCGGCGCCTCCTCCACCACTTTCTGGTGGCGGCGCTGCATGGAGCAGTCGCGTTCGCCCAGGTGGATGGCGTTGCCGTGTTCGTCCGCCAGTACCTGGAATTCCACGTGGCGCGGATTTTCCAGATACTTTTCCATGTAGACCACGTCGTTGTTGAACGCCGCCTTGGCCTCGGCGCGGGTCAGGGAGATGGCACTGGCCAGGGCGGCCTCGGTGTGTACCACGCGCATGCCCTTGCCACCACCTCCGCCGGAGGCCTTGATCAGCACCGGGTAACCGATGCCGGCGGCGAGTTTGGCGCTGCGGTCGTCGTCCTCCGTGAGCGGTCCGTCGGAACCGGGCACACAGGGTACGCCGGCCTGCTTCATGGCGTTGATGGCGGAGATCTTGTCGCCCATGAGGCGGATGGTCTCGGCGCGCGGGCCGATGAAGATGAAACCGCTTTGTTCCACGCGTTCAGCGAAGTCGGCGTTCTCCGACAGGAAGCCGTAACCCGGGTGGATGGCGACGGCGTCGGTCACTTCCGCCGCGCTGATGACCGCCGGCACATTCAGGTAACTGTCTTTGGCGGCGGCCGGTCCGATGCACACCGATTCGTCGGCGAGCTTGACGTATTTAGCGTCGCGGTCAGCCACCGAGTGCAGGCACACGGTCTTGATGCCGAGGGCGCGACACGCCCGCTGGATACGCAGCGCGATTTCGCCGCGATTGGCTAT
Organism: Gammaproteobacteria bacterium; assembly: GCA_043740595.1. Lineage (GTDB taxonomy): Bacteria > Pseudomonadota > Gammaproteobacteria > Acidiferrobacterales > UBA6901 > JANNJF01. The sequence continues at coordinate 2,415 of JAYUBZ010000161.1, read as the reverse complement.
GACGACTTTTTCAATCATGTTGGTTGGCGTTCGGCGGTTATTCAATCACAAACAGCGGTTCGCCATATTCCACCGGCTGGCCGTTTTCCTTGAGGATGGCCTTGATGACGCCGGCCTTGTCGGCCTCGATCTGGTTCAGCATCTTCATGGCTTCGATAATGCAGAGGGTGTCGCCGACCTTGACCTCGGCGCCTACCTCGACAAACGTGTTGGCGTTGGGCGAGGCCGAGCGGTAGAAGGTACCTACCATGGGCGAGGTCACCATGTGCCCCGTGGGCGCGGCGGGCGCTTCCGCGACGGCGGTCGCAGGCGCGGCGGCTGCGCCGGGCATGGGCGCCGGCGCATAGGGCGCATAGAAGGTATTCACGGGTGCGGCGGCAGGCGCCGCGCGACTCAGGCGTATGGTCTCTTCACCCTCGTGAATTTCTATCTCCGTGAGGTGCGATTCCTCGAGCATCTCGATGAGTTTCTTGATCTTGCGTATATCCACGTAAACACCCTATTTGGAAGTGACTTTGTTCTTCAAATGATGAATGCAGGCCCGCAGCGCCAGCTCGTAGCCGAGGGCGCCGAGGCCGGTGATGCTGCCCAAGGCTAAATCGGAGAAATACGAATGCCGGCGGAATTCCTCCCGGGCATACACATTGGACAGGTGCACCTCGATAAAAGGAATCTTGCTGGCGGCTAGGGCGTCTCGCAGGGCGATGCTGGTATGGGTGAACGCCGCTGGGTTGAGCAGGATGAACTCAATTTTTTGCTCCATGGCCTGGTGTACCCGCTGCACCAGCTCATGTTCCGCATTGCTTTGGTAGAAACCGAGAACATGACCGGCCGCTTGGGCGATGGGCACCAGGCTGGCATTGATTTCGCCGAGACCGGTACTGCCATAGTGTTGTGGCTCACGCTTGCCCAGGAGATTCAGGTTGGGTCCGTTGAGCACCAGTATTTCCGCCATCGGGTCCTATCCTGCAGGTATCTTCAAGGAAAAGTCGTTTTATTGCGGCGAAGTGCACGCGGTGTGATATTGCCACGCAGTCTACTCACGCCTACCGCGTTTGTCTAGCTTAGAGGGTTAAGGCCATTCATGGCCACGGGTGACGATGTCTCGTTCACTATCGAGGACCACGGCGTGCGTTATTCCGCCGTGGTGGATGCCCGCCGGCCTATCAGGACGGGGGTGGGGCGGCGGGTTGGAGGTTGCCCAGGTGGGGCTTGATGAGGGCCTCCATCCTCGGCAGGTCGAGGGCACCCAGTCTGTGTGCGACGATCTGCCCATCGGTATTCAGGATGACACTATAGGGGAGGCTGCCGGTGGTCTCGCCGAATTCGGCCATGAGGTTGAACGCATCCTGCCCACCAATGAGGACCGGATAGTTCATGCCCGTCTCATAGTAGAACTGTTTGACGTCCTCGAGGTTATCCACCGCCACCCCGATCACCTGGATGCCGGCCTTGCCATAGGTGTTTTGCAGTTGGATGAAATCCGGGATTTCCTGGCGGCAGGGTGGACACCAGGTGGCCCAGAAATTCAGCACGACCACTTTGTTGCGCCAGTCACTCAGCTTGTGCATTTTGCCCTTCATGTCGGGCAGGCTGAAGTCCAGGACCTTGGTTTGTGCCACCGCCGCCGGTGCCGCCGCCGGGGAGAGCAGGGATTGCGCGGCCCATAGACCGGCGGCGGTGGCCACCAGGGCGAGGAGGACGAGGGGCAGTATCTTTTTCATACGGATAAGTGATCGCTCGGGTCGGGTAACACTGTAGAGACGGGTATTAAGGCCGCGCCAACGTGGACCGCACATGGGGAGCGAATTTCTCGGCCGGCAGGTAGCCCACGACGCGCGCGCGCGACAGCTCGTCGCCGCTGGCAGAGAAGAACAGAATCGCTGGCGGGCCGATCAATTTGAACCGCTTGAGCAGTGCCTGGTCCTGGTCGTCGTTGGCCGTCACGTCGGTCTGCAACACAACCGCTCCGGCCAGGGCCGCGCGCACGGCGGGGTCATTGAACGTGTACTTTTCCATTTCCTTGCAGGACGTGCACCAGTCGGCGTAGAAATCCAGCATCACGGGTTTGCCCTGGGTGCGTGCCTCGGTCAGTGCCTGGTCGAGGCCTTCCGGTCCCTTGACGCGGCGGAATAGGGGTTCCGGCTGGGTTGCCGTGCCACTGGCCACCACACCCGTGCCCTTCAGCGGTTGTTGTAAATCGGTAGCACCTCCGGCGGCGCCGATCAGCAGGACGGCGCCATAGAGAACCATCACCAGTCCCAGCCCCTTCCAGAGGCGGCGCCAGCCGCTGACACCGGTGGTCATGGAATCGAAGGCGCCGATATAGACGCCGGAGACGACCAGCAAGCCTCCGGCCAGCATCATCGTCACGGCGGCGGGCAGCACGCGCTCCAACAACCAGAGCGCGACCCA
>JAYUBZ010000160.1:0-8206 GCA_043740595.1 Gammaproteobacteria bacterium | reverse complement strand
GCAGCGTCCGGCCCACTGGCGGCTCATCGAAGAACCGCGCGCCCTCGCCGCCACCCTGCTACAACATGCGGCACCGGACCGTTGCCTGCTGGTGGATTGCCTGACGCTCTGGCTGACCAATGTATTATCGCCACAAATATCGGACGCAGGCGACACTGTCCATGACGCCCCTGCCACCGATGTGTTTGAACAAGAACGGGCGGCGCTGGACACCGCGCTGCCGGGACTGCCCGGTCACATCATCCTGGTGAGCAACGAAATCGGTCTCGGCGTCGTACCCTTGGGCGCCCTCACGCGCCGCTACTGCGACGAGGCCGGACGCCTGCACCAGGAACTGGCCGCCCTCTGCGACCGCGTCACCTTTATGGTGGCCGGCCTGCCCCACCTGTTAAAAGGAGATGATGCATGCCCCTCGCGTGGCTGACACAACCGAGTAAATCCATGGATGCCACGCAACAGCAAACGGCGTTGGCGCGTCAATCGCAACTGACCAAACCCCCCGGCTCCCTCGGCGCCCTGGAGGACATCGCCGTGCGCCTGGCGGCGTTGCAGGGTTGCGACCGGCCGCAGGTCGAGCGCGTGCGCATCAGCGTGTTCGCCGGGGATCACGGCGTGGTCGCGGAAGGGGTCTCGGCCTTTCCCCAGTCGGTCACCGTGGAGATGCTGCGCAACTTCGCCCGCGGCGGCGCGGCCATCAATGTACTGGCACGCAGCATCGGCGCCAGCCTCGAGGTGGTGAATGTCGGCACCGTCACCGATCCCGGCGAACTGCCCGGCGTGATCCACACCGGCATCGCACCGGGCACGGCCAACTTCTGTCGCGAGCCCGCCATGACAGAGTCGCAGGTAACCCAGGCCCTGGCCGCCGGTAAATCCGCGGCGGAGCGCGCGCGCGACGATGGCATCGAGCTGTTCATCGGCGGCGAAATGGGCATCGGCAACACCACCTCCGCCAGCGCCTTGGCCTGCGCCCTGCTGCAACGACCGGCGGCGGAGCTGGTGGGCCGTGGCACCGGACTGGACGATGCAGGCGTATTACGCAAGACGCGCGCCGTGGAACAGGCCTTGGCCCTGCATGCGCCAGACTTGCGCGACGCCGTGGCCATCCTGCGTTGTCTCGGCGGCCTGGAGATCGCCGCCCTCACCGGCGCCTATTTGCGCTGCACCCAGCTGGGCATGCCGGTCCTGGTGGATGGCTTCATCAGCAGTGTCGCGGCATTACTTGCCATACGCCTGACGCCCGCGGCCTCCGCCTGGTTCTTTTATGCCCACCAATCCGCCGAGGCGGGACACGCGCGGGTGCTGTCCCATCTCGAGGCGCGCCCCTTGTTGAATCTGGGCATGCGCCTGGGGGAGGCCAGCGGCGCCGCCGTGGCACTGCCGCTGCTGCGCCTGGCGGTGGCGCTGCACAACAATATGGCCAGCTTCAGCGAGGCCGGAGTCTCCGGCGCCACGCCATGACGCAGTCCGTGACCACCACCCTCGACCTGCTGCGCCACGGCGAGCCCGTGGGAGGCAGCCGTTATCGGGGACAGATCGACGATCCCCTCAGCGACAAAGGCTGGGCGCAGATGCGCGCCGCCGTGGGCGATGCCCACCCTTGGGATCGCATCATCAGTTCACCCTTGACCCGCTGCAGCGACTTCGCGCGGGAACTGGCGGCGCGCCATACACTGCCTTTAGACATGGAACCACGCCTGATGGAATTGGGTTTCGGTGAGTGGGAAGGACGCACCGCGGCGGACCTGATGCGCACCGATGCGGATATCCTGGCGCGCTTCTGGCGCGACCCACTGCACCACACGCCGCCCGGCGCAGAGACACTGCCCGCCTTCGAGACACGTGTGGTGGGCGCCTGGAATGATCTCCTGGCACAACATCGGGGCCGGCATCTCTTGCTGGTCTGTCACGCCGGCGTTATTCGTTTGTTGCTGAGTCATGCCCTGGGGATGCCGCTTGCGCATATGTTTCGCATCCAGGTGGCGAATGCCGGACTCAGCCGGCTGCGCATCGATCACCACCCGGATGGCCTGTTGCCCCGGCTTATTTTTCACGCGGGCAGCCTCTAGACCCACATGCGCGCCCTGCGTATCGCCCTGCAATTTCTCACGCGCCTGCCGCTGCCGCAGCCCGGGGAGTGCACGCCCCGCGAGCGTGGGCACTCGGTGCTTTATTATCCCCTGGTGGGCCTGATCATCGGCGTGCTGCTGCTTATCCTCAACAGCGTACTGGGCGAAAGTGATGCGGGGGTGCGCGCCGCCCTGCTGCTGCTGGTGTGGGTATTGCTCAGCGGCGGTCTGCACCTCGACGGACTGGCGGACAGCGCCGACGCCTGGCTCGGCGGGTATGGCGATCGCCAGCGCAGCCTCGACATCATGCAGGACCCGCGCAGCGGACCGGCGGCGGTGATGCTGGTGGTCCTGGTGCTGCTGGTTAAATTCGCCGCCCTCGCCGCCCTGCTGAAACAAGGCAACTGGTCGATGTTGCTGACCGCCCCCCTGCTCGGACGCGCGGCCATGGTCGGCGTGTTTCTCGCCACACCGTATGTACGCGAGCACGGCCTGGGCGCGCAGCTTGCGCAACAGCTGCCACGCCGCGGCGCCCTCTATGTGCTGGTGCTCTGCGCCATCGCAGTCGTGTCCTTCGAAGACGGCAACGGTGTGTGGTTGCTGGCAGTAACTGTCGTCGGTGTCGCCCTGTTGCGGCGCATGATGCTGCAGCGACTGGGCGGGACCACCGGCGATACCCTGGGGGCGACGTGCGAAATCATCGAAGCGCTGGTGCTGGCCACGGCCTCCATCATGGTGGGCGAATGACATCGTCCACCTGCCGTTGGCTGTTTGCCTGCCTGCTGCTGGGCAACACTCTCACGGCACACGCCGCGATCAGCCTGGTGGATGCAACCGGTACCCGCGTCACACTCGCGGCGCCGGCGCAACGCATCATCAGTCTCGCGCCGCACATCACCGAGCTGCTGTATGCGGCGGGCGCCGGCGGACGTGTGGTCGGCGCCACGAGCTATAGCGATTACCCGGCGGCGGCGCGCGCCCTGCCGCGGGTCGGTGGCTATGCCCACATCGATCTGGAGGCGGTGCTGGCACTGCGGCCCGACCTGGTCGTCGCATGGAAGAGCGGCAACAGTGCCGCACAACTGGATCGCCTGCGCGCCCTGGGTGTGGCGGTGTACGTGTCCGAACCCCACCGCCTCGACGATATCCCCACGGACATCGAGCACCTGGGCGTCCTGGCCGGCAGTGAAGACAGTGCACATGCGGCGGCACAAGAATTCCGACTGCGTCACGCGCGCCTCGCAAAACGTTATGCGAAACGCCCGCCGGTCACGGTGTTCTACGAAATCTGGAATCCACCCCTCATGACCATCAATGGTGAACAGATCATCAGCGACGTGCTACGCCTGTGCGGCGGCGTCAACCTATTCGCCGACCTGCCGGTGCTCGCCCCCACGGTGGACGTGGAAGCGGTGGTGCAGAAAAATCCCGAGGTGATATTCATGAGTGACAGGCGCAATCGCGACGCCAACCCGGACAACCCCTGGCAGCGCTGGAAGGGGTTGCGTGCGGTGCAAGCAGGGAATTTGTTCTGGATTCCGCCGGATCTGATGCAGCGCCAAACACCGCGCATCCTGCAGGGCGCCGAAATGCTGTGCGCCGATCTTGAGCGGGCGCGCGGACGACGTTAGTCGTATGGCGCGTCGATTACATCAGGGAACCTCTAAAAATTGGGAAATGTAGGTTGGGCATCGCCCACCAGCAGAAGTCTTTCGACGCCTCGTGTAGTGGGCGATGCCCACCCTACACACGGCGTAAGGTAAGCGCCATTCGCATCAGTGTCATCGACAACGCAAGGCGGTAACATAACCGCGCGTAACACTTAACGCCCGAAGAAACCCATCAAGTGGGCGCTCGCCATCATCATCGTCACCACCAGCCAGAACAACAGCACCCGCCAGACCAGGGCCACGACCCGACGCACATGCCCCGCATCCGGCAGTATTGCCGGCGTCACCAACCGGTTGCCATAGACATCTTCCTGTTCCGTGTCATCGCAGGATTCAAGATGCATGGCACCGAGACCCGAGGCCAGCAGCGGACCGCTGTTGATGTCCGACCACATGCCGGCGCTACGGCGCCAGCAGTGCAACGCGTCTTCGAAGCTGCCCATGATGGCGTAACTCAAGGCAGTGAGCCGCGCCGGCACCCAGTTGAGCAGATCGTCCAGGCGCGCCGCTGCCCAGCCGAACTCGGCAAAACGCTCGGTACGATGGCCCCACAATCGGTCCTGCACCGCCACCATGCGCTGCAGTGCCGCACCCACGGGGCCGAGCAACAGAAACCAGAACAGCGGTGAACTGACCAGGGTATTGGTCTGCTTGAGCACTGCCTCCAGCGTGGCATGGGCGATGCCGGCCTCGCTCTGCTCCACCGACTCCTTACCGGTCAGTTTCTGCAGGGTGATCTGCGCCGCGGGCAGGTCGTTGTTTTCCAGGGCACTGGCTACCCCCTCCGTCACGCTGCTGATCCGATACAAATCGAGACAAAGATAAAGCAGACCGACGTTGAAGATAAACTCCAGCAGGCCAGCGACCTGGCCCAGCAGATACCAGGCCAGGAAGATCCCGATGCTCACCGGTACAGTCGCCAGAAACACCGCGCTCACCCCCTGAACACGGGTGCCGGCGTTGAAGCGCTGCTCGATGGATTCAACCCAATCGCTGTAGGACTCCCAGACTTTCAACGAACCGCGATCCGGCACTAACCGGTCCAGCAGGATCGCGAGCAATATGGTAACAAGGGTGAGTATCATGATGAGCCCGGAAGTGGAGATGGATTCAAAATCAGTTAACGTACCGGCAATGCCTTAGCCTAATAATGTACCGGCATGCAATGCCTTAGTCTAAATAAATGTACCGGCATGCAATGCCTTAGTCTAAACCAAGGCAGCGCCACGACGCACCACCGTGTCCGCAGTATACCCTCAGATCGCGGCCCGGTAACGCGGCCAATCGAAGAACGGCCCTGGATCGGTTTTGCGCCCGGGGGAAATATCGGCGTGTCCGACGATGTGATCGCGCGTGATGCCGGGATAGGCCTGCATCAGCGCGCGGGTGACACGGGCCAACACCTGATATTGAATGTCCTCGAAGGGGACATCGTCCGCACCCTCCAACTCTATGCCGATGGAAAAATCGTTCACCCGCTCCCGCCCATCGCAGCAGGACACCCCGGCGTGCCAGGCACGCTCGTGAAACGGGACAAACTGAATCACCTCGCCGCCGCGACGGATCAGCAGATGGGCGGAGACCTTCAGTCCATCGATAGTGCGGTAATAAGGATGGGCATTGAAGTCCAGGGTGTTACAGAACAACCGCTCGATGGCATCGCCGCCAAATTCCCCCGGGGGCAGGCAAATATTGTGGATAACCAGCACATCCACCACGGTGCCGGGCGGACGCGGGTCGACATTGGGGGATGGCATGAAGCGCGCCGCGTCCAGCAGACCCTGTGACCTATCGATTTTCATGGCGTCATCGTCAACCTTAAATTTGTATCGGCGAGATGCTTAATTACACCTTACTAATTAATAAGTTATATTAAATCTAGCCTTTTGTTAACATCCGTCCGCCAGGCAGAGTTCAGTCTCCCCCACTTGCATAAAATAGGTTATAGGTAAGACTTAAGCGACCGATATTAATGGAATTTTCGTTACCGTTCCCTATAATTGAACAGCATAGACGTAAAACCTGCGGCGACGTCCGGTCCTGTGGCCGGAGCGTCGGGCAAATACTACTTATTCCCTAGAGGAGTCTACTGATGGAAAGATCTAAAAAAACCCTGCTGGTGGCGGTCGTGGCGACCTGCCTGTTCAGCCTCAGTGCCCCCTCGGCCCAAGCCTACGAAGAGGGCGACGATGCAGCCATCATGCTGGATCTGTTGTTACTCCGTCCGGCGGGTTTATTCGCCACCATCGGCGGCACGGTGATCTTCGTCGCCTCCCTGCCCATTTCCATTTCCACCTGGAGTGTCGGCAAATCATTCAATTCATTTGTAAAACGACCGGTCGTCTATACGTTTATACGTGACCTGGGTGAAGAACACCCCTGATCGCGGGCGCGTCGCCGCTGGCCACACCACCGGGTCGCACTCGGCCCGGTTATAGGCGTCGCATCAATAAGGCTCGAACCTCACTATCCTCCAGCACAATGGGGTTGGTCTTCATGCTGCTTCCGCGACAGTTCGCGACGATGTTGTCGACATCCTCCTCACGCACACCATAGCCGCTTAAACGCGGCAACCCCAGGCGCTGCGTCCAGTTCGTCAGGGTATCGATCAATGCCTGCTGCGCGGCGACTTCCACGAGTTCATCATAACCAGCGAACAAGCGCCCTATCTCTGCATACTTTGCCAGTGCCGGATGACCCGCCGCGCGCCGGCGCAGCCCCTGGATGTTGATCTCCGTGGCGGCCGCCACCAGCGTTCCGCACACCACGCCATGGGGGATAGGGAAAAAGGCCCCCAAGGGTGAGGCGAGTCCGTGCACCGAGCCGAGACCCGCTTGCGCCAGGGTGACCCCGGAAAGCAATGCCGCATATCCCATGGCGGTGCGTGCCGCCACCGCCGACTCCCCTTGCTCGTACCAGGGCAGCAAGCCATCCCGCACCGCGCGCAAACCACTGAGGGCGAGGGCATCGGTAAACGCATTGGACTTGCTTGATACATAAGACTCGAGCAGTTGGGTAAGGGCATCCATGCCGTTGGCCGCGATCAGTTCGGGCGGACAACCGGCGAGCAGATCCGGATCGACCAGCGCCACCCGCGGCACCAACAGCGCATGGCGGAAGGATTTCTTGTAGCCTTGGGGACCCTGCACGCTCAAGACCGCATTTTTGGTCGCTTCACTGCCGGTGCCGGCAGTGGTCGGTACAGCAATCAAAGGGGTAGATGGGCCTTTGTAAGGAATCTCCGGACCCACCCCCTCCAAGTGATCCATGACGGAATTTCCATGGGGTAGGAGTCCGGCGATGGCCTTGGCCGCATCCAGCACGCTGCCGCCGCCGATGCCCAGCACCACCTGGATGTCCGCCGCGCGAAACTCCCGCACCGCGTCATCCACCCATTGCGGCGATGGCTCCGTCTGTACACTACACTCTTGCCAGGACAAGCCGGCGGCGGACAGACCCTGAAGCAGTGGCGCCCAAAACGGCGACTGGCGCAGCGAACGCCGGCCGGTCACCAGCAATACCCGTGTGCCGAACTCTGCCACCAACGCAGGCAACTGTTGGCGTACACCCGCCCCGAAAACGATGCTCGGCAGGCGCGCTACGGAAAAGTCCGCAAGGTTCAGGTTCACGCGGGGTTGGCCCGCGTGGCCAGCACAAAATCCACCACGTGTTGCGGTTGCACACGAACATTTACCAGCGTGACGTGCATGACACTCCCCTTAACGTTTTCCATTTTCGGTTGTATCCGGTCTTCAGTTGTACCCCTAATGCGCCGCAGCCCAGTACCGATCCACCCTGTCACTGTGGAAAACAACATCTTATAAACCAGGACCGCACTCTACACAACCCGGCCACCGCCGGAAACCCGCTGGCTATCGGCTTATGCTGGAGTCGTGCTTCAGTTCGGTAGATAATCCGGCGCTGTGGCCGGATTGCCGGGTACTTGTTCGTAACACCTTCCGTCTATACCCCTGTGTCTGACCTGGCAACGCCGAAGAACAGGGTTCACCGATTTGAAGAAACATTGCTCAATCTTTTGAGGAGACAGTATGACGATTTCCCGGATTCAGATGACTCTGCGTTTCGCCGGCCTGATGACGCTCGTGGCCCTGGGCCTGGCCATGTCCGCTTGCGATAAAGGCACAGCAACCACCAGCGCCGGGTCGTCGACCGGCGACACCAGCATGCCGCCCAAACGGCCGATGCTGGAGGCGGGCAACGCCGCCATGGGGAATGCACCCACCACCTCGACGGATTCCATTGCCTCGATAAAAGTCAGCGTGAAACTGAGTCCGGCGCTGGCCAAACACGCCGCCGCCACCGACGCCGTTTTCATCTTTGCGCGCGCCACGCAGGGTCCGCGCATGCCCTTGGCGATTGTACGCAAGCAGGTTAAAGACCTGCCCGTCACGGTCACCCTGGACGACAGCCTATCCATGATGCCGCAGATGAAGTTGTCCAGCTTTT
>JAYUBZ010000159.1:0-3926 GCA_043740595.1 Gammaproteobacteria bacterium | reverse complement strand
GGCAAGCGTCGTGAAGACATCTCTTTCTCTAAACAAGAAGTAGAAAGATTGGTACAGATACGTCGGCCATGGTCTCCTCCGCGGCGTCGCGTGCACGGCGACTGCCTTCGGCAATGATATTTTTCACCAGGGTCGGGTCTTGGGCGAGCGCCTCGCCCCGGTCCTGGATGGGCTTGAGTTCCGCCTGCACCGCGTCGATCACCGGCTGTTTGCAATCCAGGCAACCGATGCCGGCGGAGCGGCAACCTTCCTGCACCCATTGTTTCACATCCTCACCCGAGTACACCAGATGAAACTGCCACACCGGGCATTTGTCCGGCTCCCCCGGGTCGGTGCGGCGCACACGCGCCGGGTCCGTGGGCATGGTGCGGATTTTCCGGTCGATTTCCTCGGTGGTGTCCCGCAGGCTGATGACGTTGTTGTAGGACTTGGACATCTTCTGGCCATCCAGCCCCGGCATTTTCGGGGACTGGGTGAGCAAGGCCTGGGGTTCCGTCAGGATAGCGCGCCCGCCCCCCTCGAGGTAGCCGAACAGGCGTTCGCGGTCGCCGAGGGAGATGTTTTTCTGTTCCTCCAGCAGGGCGCGTGCCGTGGCCACGGCGTCGCGCTCGCCACGCTCGATAAAAGCGGTGCGCAGTTCCTGGAAGCGCTTGCCCGCCTTCTTGCCCATTTTCTTGATGGCCTCCAGGCATTTTTCCTCGTAGCCCGGCTCGCGGCCGTAGAGGAAATTAAACCGCCGGGCGATCTCGCGCGTGACCTCCACGTGCGCCACCTGGTCCTCCCCCACGGGCACCAGGCCGGCGCGATAAATCAGGATATCCGCGCTCTGCAACAGTGGGTAGCCGAGAAAACCGTAGGTCGACAGGTCCTTGTCCTTGAGCTTCAGCTGCTGGTCTTTATAGGTCGGCACGCGCTCCAGCCAGGACAGCGGGGTGATCATGGACAGCAGCAGATGCAACTCCGCGTGCTGCGGCACACGCGACTGAATAAACAGCGTGGCATTGCTGGGGTCGACCCCGGCGGCGAGCCAGTCGATGACCATCTCCCACACGCTGTCTTCAATCACGCGCGGGTCTTCGTAGTGAGTAGTGAGCGCATGCCAGTCGGCGACGAAGAAAAAACATTCGTACTCGCTCTGCAACCGCAGCCAGTTGCGCAACACACCGTGGTAGTGGCCGAGGTGCAGGCGCCCGGTGGGGCGCATGCCGGAAAGCACGCGCTGGGTCTGGGCGGATAATATGGAATTCATCAGCGACTACAGACCCACGACCGTCACCACCACGCGCGCGACCACTTCCGCCACGGGGCCGATGACCTTCCACAGGATGCCGGTGTACATCAGGGCGATGAGGATAAAAAATCCATAGGGTTCGATCTGGCTGAGACGCCAGGCCCAAGGACCGGGCAACAGGCCGACGGCGACCCGGCCGCCATCCAGCGGTGGCAGGGGCAGGAGATTGAACACCATCAATAACACATTGGCCAAGATACCCGCCAAGCCCATGAACTTCATCGGTTCACTCACGTGCATGGCACTCAAGGGCAGCAAGGTGCTGATTTTCACCACCAGCCCCCAGAGCACGGCCATCAGCAGATTGGCCGCCGGACCGGCGGCCGCCACCAGGGCCATGTCGCGCTTGGGTCGCCGCAGATTCTGCCAGGTGATGGGCACCGGCTTGGCCCAGCCAAAGATAAAACCGGTGCGCAGCAGCACCAGCGCCGCCGGCACCAGCAACGTGCCGATGGGGTCGATATGTTTTATCGGATTCAAGGTCAACCGCCCCAGCCGTTCCGCCGTGGGATCGCCCAGTTGCTTGGCCGCCCAACCATGGGCCACCTCGTGCACGATGATGGCAAACAGGACGGGTATGACCAGAATGGAAATGAGTTGTGGCTCGGACAGCCGGCTGAGTATGCTAAATATTTGTTCCAACATCGGCGGAGTATATCAGGCCATCCCGGCTGCGGTCATGTCCGGGACCCCGTGGGGCATAATTCTCGCGTTATAACACCGGCGCATCATTCCGGCGCGCCGCCAAAGGGCGAGGGATCGCCTTTTCCGGCGCGCACCACCGTCGTCAGGCCGTCCTCCAGCGCCACCACCGTCGTGGGCTCCCAGCCACAGTTGCCGCCCTCTATTATAAGGTCTACCTGATGCTCCAGGCGGTCGCGCACCTCGGAGACGTCCGCCACCGGTTGCTCCTCTCCAGGAAAGATCAGCGTGGAGCTCATGAGGGGCTCGCCCAGTTCGGTCAGCAAGGCCTGGGCGATGCGGTGGTCCGGCACCCGCAGGCCGATGGTTTTGCGTCGCGGGTGCTGCAGGCGGCGCGGCACCTCGCGTGTCGCGGGGAGGATGAAGGTATAGGGACCGGGGGTGTTGGCGCGCAACAGGCGGTAGTCTGCATTGCCGACCCGGGCGTACAGCGCCACCTCCGCCAGGTCGCGGCACACCAGGGTGAAATTGTGCTTTTCATCCAGCATGCGCAAGCGCCGGATGCGCTCCATGGCGTCCTTGTCACCCAGGTGGCAGCCGAGGGCATAGCTGGAATCCGTGGGATACACGATGACCCCGCCACGCTGCACGACCTCCACCGCCTGGCGTATGAGACGCGCCTGGGGATTGTCCGGGTGAATGACGAGGCATAAGGTCATGATGGGTGGGTCTATCGTTTAAGGAGTGAATGGGCAGGTCGCGGGTTCGCGCCAACGGTAACCGCTGTATTGGTAGGGTGGGCATCGCCCACCGTGCGCGACAACCGATGCTGCGTCTGGTGGGCATTGCCCACCCTACTCTGGTTAGAAAAATACCCTGGGGTGAATTAACCCCCTTACCGGCTCATGGCGGCAAGGGAAGCCAAAACAGATCGTCATGTCGCGCAACACGCGGCCAGCGCCACGGCCGTCCTCGACACTGTGTTATCCAGTTTCCAGTCACGCCACACGGGAATACACTGCTCCGGCAGAGGTGCCAACCGCCCGAGGTCAGTCCAATGGGATTCCGGGCCATGATAATCCGAACCGCAGGAGGACAGCAGTCCGTATTTTGTCGCGATGGCGGCAAAGCGAAAGCTGTCATCGCGGCTATGGCTCCCCGAGGCGACCTCAATGGCCTCCCCGCCGGCTTCTTTGAATTGCGTGAGCAACTGGTGCAGGCGCGCGGAATTTAATTTGTAGCGCGCCGGATGGGCGATCACCGCCTGCCCGCCGGCATCGCGGATCCAACTGACCGCCTGCTCCAGGGACGCCCACTCCCCCGGCACATAGCCGGGTTTACCGGGGATCAGATACTTCTTGAACACCGAACGCACATCCTTGGCGTACCCCTCAGCCACAAGAAAATGGGCAAAATGGGTGCGGCTGATGAGGTCGCGTCGGGCCAGGGCGCTAGCGCCCTCGTAGGCCCCGGCCACCCCTTTTTTTGCCAGGCGCCGGCCGATTTCCTCGGCACGCCAGACGCGGAATTCACGCAGCGTCTTCAATCCATTCTGTAAGGTGAGCACGTGCCGGTCCACCCCCAGGCCAACGATGTGCAAGGTTTGGCTGCCCCAGGTCACCGACACCTCGACGCCGGGAATCAGGGTCAACCCGACCTCGGCGGCGGCCAGTTCCGCCTCGGCGATGCCATCGGTGACGTCATGGTCCGTGAGGGCCAGCACCTCTACGCCGTTGGCCTGGGCGCGCAATACCAGGTCCGCCGGCGACAGCGTGCCGTCGGAATAATAGGTGTGGGAGTGCAAATCATAGTGAGGCATGGTTACGCAATTCCTTGATTTCTGGGCTACTCTATTCACTGTAAGGGCCACTGTAAGGGCCACTGTACAGGCATGGCGATGCGCTATTTATCATTGCCTGCCTTAAAACAGAGTATCATGATAAAGAACCAAATTGACCCCGGAATACGCCGCTTCATGACGAACCAGCCACCC
>JAYUBZ010000158.1:0-12181 GCA_043740595.1 Gammaproteobacteria bacterium | reverse complement strand
GAGAGGGTTAGGGTGAGGGGGTGATCCTAGATTTTTCCCTCATCCTGTCCTTCTCCCAGCGGGAGAAGGGACCCCGCAGAGGTTGCTGAGCACAATTTCCTTTCTCCCCATTATAATATGAGCATCACCTATGCCAACGTCATGGGCACCTTACCGGGCGCACCCGCCACCTCACGCACCAGCCGCGGCACCAGGTAACCGGGCAGGCGTGCATTCAGTTGCTGCATGAGGTCCAACGCCACGTCATCATGCACGGCAAAATGCGCCGCCCCCTGCACCCGGTCCAACAGATGCAGGTAATAAGGTAACACGCCCGCGGCGAACAAGGCCTCGCTCAAGGTTGCCAGGGCATCGGCGTTGTCATTCACACCGTGCAGCAGGACGGACTGATTCAGCAGCGTGATGCCACGGGTACGCAGACGGGTGCAGGCGTCCGCCACCGCGGCATCGATTTCCTGCGCGTGATTGGCGTGCACCACCAGCACCGTTTGAAAGCGCGGGTGCGCCAGCCAATCGAGCAGTTCAGCGTTCACCCGCGTGGGCAGCACGATGGGCAGACGCGTGTGGATGCGCAGACGCCGCACGTGCGGGATCGCCCCCAGGGACCGGGTAAACTCCGCCAGCCGCCGGTCTGACAACACCAGGGGATCGCCGCCGCTTAAGATCACTTCGCGCAGGCTGCTGTCCGCGGCGATGTGGGCCAGGGCCCCCTGCCAGTGATCGGCGGCGGCATTCGCCTCGGCGTAGGGAAAATGCCGACGGAAACAATAACGGCAGTGCACCGCACAGGCGCCAGTGGCGGTGAGTAGCACGCGCCCGGCGTATTTGTGCAACACACCGGGGGTGGTCTGCGCCGCGAGGTCGCCCACCGGGTCCAGGGTGTAGTCCGGGTGGGCTTGGTTTTCCGCCGCCAAGGGCAGGACCTGGCGCAGCAAAGGGTCCGCCGGGTCGTGCTTGGCCATGCGCGCGACAAACCCCCGGGGCACCCGCAGCGGGAACCCGCGGGCGGCGGCGCGGGCGGCGGGCAACAGATCCGTACCCAGGCCCAACAGGGCGAGCAACTCCGCCGGGTCGGTGACCGCCGCGGCCAGTTCTGTCTGCCAGGGGGGTGGCTGCCTTAATACAGAAGTTCCGGGTATCATAGCAGCCGATTGTCCCATAATTTCACGGCACAGGTGTTAAATGGCTACTTACAGTACCAACGAATTCAAACCCGGCCTCAAGGTCATGCTCGACAACGACCCCGGTTCCATCATTGAAAACGAGTTTGTGAAGCCGGGCAAGGGCCAGGCCTTCAACCGGGTGAAGATACGCAATCTCCGCTCCGGCCGGGTCATCGAGCGCACCTTCAAGTCCGGCGACTCCATCGAGGCCGCCGACGTCGTCGATACGGAGATGCAGTACCTCTACAGCGATGGCGAGTTCTTCCACTTCATGAACCCGGAGTCCTTCGAGCAGATACCGGCGGACGCCAAGGCCGTGGGCGACAGCGTCAAGTGGCTGAAGGAAGAGGACACCTGCCTGGTCACCCTGTGGAACGGCGTGCCCTTGTCCATCGAGCCACCGCACACCGTGGCCCTCAAGATCGTCGAGACCGATCCCGGCGTGCGCGGCGACACCAGCGGCGGTGGCGGTAAGCCGGCGAAACTCGAAACCGGCGCGGTGGTGCGCGTGCCCTTGTTCATCCAGAACGGTGAAGTCATCAAGGTCAACACCCGCACCGGTGAATACGTTTCCCGCGCGAAGGAATGATGTCGCGCTGATCCTGCCTATCGAGGTTTCCCCTCACCCTATTCCCACCGGGGCGCAGAAGAATCGTCTGCGACCGTTCGGCGGGGAAAAGGTCCACCGGACCTTTTCCTGTTTCCGCCTCACCTCCCCGCGCACGGGGAGAGGGAATGGCCCCTCTCCCGCCGGGGCGAGAGAGGGTTGGGGTGAGGGTGAAATATTCAAGATTGCCGGTGCCCGTCATCGTCAGGCATAGACGTAAAATTCCATAGACCGAATCTGTGAACCGTCCAAGTATGCAGCCTGCCCCACCCAGCGACTGGCGACCCAGCGCCACTCTCAACATCCTGCAGCAGCGCGCGCGCCTGCTGCAAAACCTGCGCGCCTTCTTCGCTGCCCGCGACGTGCTGGAAGTGGAAACACCGCAATTGTCCGCGGCGGCCACCACCGATCCGCAACTGCGTAGCCTGAGCACCCGCTACACCGGCCCCGGCGCGCCCCTGGGGCGCGCCCTGTTTCTGCACACCTCACCGGAATTTCCCATGAAGCGCCTGCTGGCTGCGGGCAGTGGGGCGATCTTTCAACTGTGCAAGGTGTTCCGCGACGGTGAGGCCGGACGTTTGCACAACCCGGAGTTCACCCTGCTGGAATGGTACCGGCCGGGTTACGATCATCACCAGCTCATGACGGAGGTCGAGGAGCTGGCGACCCAGCTGCTGGAGAACCGCGTGCCCCTGGGCACCACAGAGCGACTGACTTATGAAGACGCCTTCCTCCGCCACACCGGCCTCAATCCCCTCACCACCAGCCGTGAACAATGGGTCGCCTGCGCCCGACAACATGGCGTCGATACCGCCGGACTCGCGCCGGACGACCTGGATGGCTGGCGCGATCTGCTGCTCACCCACCTGATCGAACCACACTTAGGCCAAGACCGGCTGACATTTCTCTACGACTACCCCGCGTCCCAGGCGGCCCTGGCGTGCCTGCGTCCCGACAAGCCGGCGGTGGCGGAGCGCTTCGAGTTGTATCTGCACGGCGTGGAACTGGCCAACGGCTTTCACGAACTGGGGGACGCGGGGGAACAGCGACGGCGCTTCGACGCCGACCTCGCCCGCCGCCAGGCCCTGGGTCTTGCATTGACGCCAGCGGATGAACACCTGCTGGCGGCCCTCGAACACGGACTACCGGCCTGCGCCGGCGTGGCCCTCGGGGTGGATCGGTTGGTGATGCTGGCCTTGGGCGCGCGGTGCGTGGCGGACGTCATGGCCTTTCCCATCGAGCGCGCGTAAATGGCATGCATAAATACGCTGCGCTCGCCTGCCCCCTGGGCAGTGCCCACCCCAGGGCGAACACCCACTACTTTTTAACTGCGATTTTCGTAGGGTGGATAAAGCGCAGCGTATCCACCAAGACCTTGCCGCCTTCTCGGCATCGCGGCGGATTCAGCGCTGGCGCGCATCGTGTGCCCTCTGGGCATAATCCAATCCACCCTACATGCCAGGCATGATCCGCCCCACCCGTCACACCTGCAGCCAGAAGGTCACCGGGCCGTCGTTGGTCAGGCTCACCTGCATATCGGCACCGAACACCCCACTTGCGACTGCGGCGCCCTGCGCGCGCGCCTGCGTCAGCAAATATTCAAACAGGCGGCGCCCCTGTTCCAGTGGCGCGACCGGTGTAAAGCTTGGACGCATGCCCTTAGCGGTGTCCGCGGCCAGGGTGAATTGCGGTACTAACAACAGTGCGCCCCCCACGTCCTTCAGGCTGAGATTCATCTTGCCCGCGTCGTCGGCGAATACCCGATAGCCAAGCACCCGTTCCAACAAGCGTAGCGCGCACGCCTCGTCATCGTCGCGCTCGACGCCGACGAACACCAGCAGCCCATGGCCGATGCGGCCCACGGTGTCGCCCGCCACGTCCACCTGGGCCTGGGTGACACGCTGTAGTAGTCCGATCATCCAGGCCCGCCTCGTAGGTTATGCCGGAATCATAGAGGGATAGTATTATAGGTTGGCTTACGTCGCAGCAGGATCGCGCGGTCAGCGCCTTCGTAGGGTGGGCATCGCCCACCGGACGTGGCGACGGTAGCACGCTGGTGGGCGATGCCCACCCTACACCACTCAATACATCAGGACCCTGTTCAACAATGCTCACCCCGCCCCTGGCCCTCCACACCCTCGGCCACAGCCATCGCAGCTTGCAGGAACTGGTGGCGCTGCTGCGCGCTGCCGGCATACAAACGCTGGTGGATGTGCGCAGCTTTCCCGGATCGCGCCGCTACCCGCACTTCTCCGAGGAAAACCTGCGCATGGCATTGGAAGGGGCCGGCCTGGTGTATCACTGGGCCGGGCGTCAGTTGGGCGGCAAGCGCGCCGGCCAGGCGGTATCGGCGCACACCGCTCTCGCATCCGACGCGCTGCGCGCCTATGCCGATCACATGCAGACTGAAATATTCCGCAAGGGCATCCAGCATCTGATACAACTCGCCGGCAAGGCGCCCCTCGCGATCCTGTGCGCCGAGCAACTACCGCAAGACTGCCACCGCGCGCTGATCGCCGATTATCTCCACTGCCTCGGCGTCGGCGTGCGTCACATCATTGGGAGCAACCACATCCTGGAGCACACGTTGCATCCTCTGGCACGCTGGCAGGCGCCGTACCTGATTTACGCTCAACCCGGCCAGGGATCCCTCCAGTTGGATAGTTGAGTGAAAAAGATCGAAGGGTAGCGTGAGGCGCAGCCAGCCTCCGTTTTGTAAGGCGGCCCGCCGCATTTTCTGCTACACCTGATCCAGACTGCGTGCCTTGATACCGGCTATGCCAGCGGCCAGCACACCCGCGCGACGCTCACTGTAGAATTCCAGCAGCGGCAGCAACCGCTGCACGATACTGTCCAGCCACGGCTCGATGCTGTCGCCCTCGCCATCCGCCAGTCGTTGCAACACCGCGTCGAGGCCCACAAACTCCGGGCTATCGGCCACGTCATTTTGCCCGGCCTCCGGCGCAAACGCCTCCGCATCGGGTAGCGTCGCGCCCTGGCTGAAGAGCGACCTATCGAACTCCAGCCCGAACAACTGCGCCACCTCCGCCACTTCTGGCAGCGCCGGGACGGACTCGTCCGGCAACGCTATTGCCACCAGGTCTGCCCCTTGTGTGTCCGGCGGCAGTGTCGCGATGCTCTCTGAATCAATCTCCAGTGCGGCCACGGTCTGATCGCCGCTGACATTGCGCGCGTTACGTAGGCGGCGCTCCGCCAGCTGCATCAGTTCATCATAGGTATCGGCATCAGCCTCCTCCAGGGTCGCGGCACCCACATTCAAGGTCACGGAAATTTCGCTGGTGCCGCTGACAAAGGGCTTGCCCGCCACCGCCTGGCGCAGCCGACGGCACAGGGCCTGAGCCTTCTCCTGGTTCGTCGCGGGGGCCAGCACTGCAAACTCCGCACCGCCGATGCGCGCCACCGTGTCCTCACGCCGGCAGGTGGCGGAAAAAATACCCGCCAGCCACACCAGTATCTGGTCGACCCGATCGTCACCGTGCTGTTGGTAGAGCGACTTGAACCCATCGATCTCCAGGCGGATCAGGGCCAGGCCCTGACCATGACGCACGGCATAGGCCAGGCTCTGCTGGCAACTCTGCTGAAAATAACGGCGGCTGCTAAGGCCGGTGAGGGGGTCGAGGGTCGATTGATCTATCAGGGCCGCCTGCGACTCCGCCAGTTGGCGCGTGGTCAGGTCGAGCCGGCACAGGGAATGCACCCGCGTCAGCAACTGCATGGGGTCGATGGGCTTAACCAGGAAGTCGGTGGCGCCACTGGCCAGGACCCGCTCCTTGGTCTCCTCGTCCTCGGCGCCGGTCATGGCGATAATGGGGATGTTGCGTATGCGCGGGTCGGCACTGGCACGTATGCGGCTGATTAAGGCACAGCCGTCCAGGCGTGGCATCTCGATGTCCGTGACCAGCACACGCACCTCGTTCTGCTGCAGGCTGTCCCAGCCGGCCTCGCCATCACTGGCCATGACCAGATCGAATTCGTGCTGCAGTTTTTTCTCGATGGCTTTACGAATGACGAGCGAGTCGTCCACCACCAGAATACGCGCCGCCCCTGGCCTCACCGTCGCTTTGTTTGACATCGATGCACCCCAAGGCTTTAGCCGGCCAACGGCTGGCGAGTACTTATATATTATTTAAGAGGACCTGCCCCACCCAGCTATTGTATTTGTAATTTTATATGCAAATTATAGGCCGGGGACCCTAGCTGCGCCATATCGCTGCCTGTTTAGCCGTCATCCAGGACCCCGTACGCAGGGCCCCCCACCCAGCCACTCCGCAGACTCAACAAAGCGCGTTTTGGACAGAAACGACAAAATAAGGTGTAATCCGCCCATGGACGGTTGGGGGCTGAAGACAGATCCCCGGTCTGGACCCCGCTAGACGGGTTCGATATAACAAACCGCTATCTAAATGGTATATTCAGCCGCTAACCCACGAGGCTTGGGGCACCCACACACCGCACCCACCTCTCGCACGCCGGAATGTCGGCCGATTAGCTGAAATAAATGTCAAAAAACAAAAGTTACACACGCGAAGAATTACTCCAATGCGGTCGCGGGGAAATGTTCGGCCCGGGCAATGCCCAGCTGCCACTGCCGCCGATGTTGATGTTCGACCGCATCACCTCGATCACGGAAAATAGCGGTGCCAGCGGCAAAGGTCAGATCGTCGCTGAGCTCGATATCCGTCCGGATCTCTGGTTTTTCGAATGCCACTTTCCCGGCGACCCGGTGATGCCCGGCTGCCTGGGGTTGGACGCCATGTGGCAACTGCTCGGCTTTTACTTAGGCTGGATGGGCGGCCCCGGACACGGGCGCGCCCTCGGCGCCGGCGAAGTGAAGTTCACCGGCCAGGTCACGCCGAAGAACACGCTCGTCACCTACCGCATCGACCTGCGGCGCGTGATTATGCGCAAGCTGGTCATGGGCATCGGCGATGGCGTCATGGAGGTCGACGGCCGGGCGATCTACCACGCCAACGATCTGCGGGTGGGTCTTTTTACTTCTACCGATAATTTCTAGTGAGGATTTAAGAGTGAGACGCGTTGTCGTGACAGGTTTAGGCATTGTTTCCAGCATCGGTAACAATAAAGACGAGGTGCTGGATTCCCTGCGGAAAGGGCGCTCAGGAATTGAACACTGCCAGGAGTATGTGGACCTCGGCTACCGCACCGCGGTGCACGGCCCTATCCGCCTGGATACGGAGGCGCTCATCGACCGCAAGATCCGGCGCTTCATGGGCGACAGCGCGGCGTTCAACTATATCGCCATGCAACAAGCCATCGCCGACGCGGGGCTGACGAAAGAACAGGTCTCCAACCCGCGCGCCGGATTAATCGTCGGCTCGGGCGGCGCCTCCACCGCCAACGTGGTCGCGGCCGTGGACCTGCTGCGCACCAAGGGCGTGCGCAAGGTCGGGCCGTATATGGTGACACGCACCATGTCGAGCACCAATTCGGCCTGCCTCGCGACACCCTTCGGCATTAAGGGCGTCAACTACTCCATCAGCTCCGCCTGCTCCACCAGTGCCCACTGTATCGGCAATGCCGCCGAACTCATCCAGATGGGCAAGCAGGACCTCATCTTCGCCGGCGGTGGTGAAGAGGTACACTGGACCATGACCCTGTTGTTCGACGCCATGGGCGCTCTGTCCTCCAAATATAATGACGCCCCGACCACCGCGTCGCGCGCCTATGACGCCGCGCGCGACGGGTTTGTCATCTCCGGCGGCGGGGGCGTGCTGGTGCTGGAAGAACTGGAACACGCGCGCGCGCGCGGCGCCAAGATCTATGCCGAGCTCACCGGGTATGGCGCCACCTCTGATGGCCAGGATATGGTTGCACCCTCCGGCGAGGGCGCGGTGCGCTGCATGCGTCAGGCGCTGGAGCATGTGAAACAGCCGGTGGACTACATCAACACCCACGGGACCAGCACGCCGGTGGGCGATCTGCGCGAACTCGAGGCGGTGAAGGTGGTTTTCGGCAGCCAGGTGCCGCCCCTCAGCTCGACCAAATCCCTCACCGGTCACGCCCAGGGTTCTGCCGGTGTGCACGAGGCGATTTATTCATTGCTCATGATGGAAAACAATTTCATCGCCGCCTCCGCCAACATCACCCAGCTCGACCCGGCGGCGGAGGGAATGCCCGTCGTGCTTGAACGCCGCGACAATGTGACGCTCAACACGGTGTTGTCCAACAGCTTCGGTTTCGGCGGCACCAACGCCTGCCTGGTATTCCAGCGCTACAACGACTGAGCGCACCATAGCTTCTTCTAAACGCGACGACATAGGCAATGCCTGACTCCGTAGAGTGGGCATCGCCCACCATCGGGGGCGTCGGCGACCATGTTGCGGTGGGCAATGCCCACCCTACCGCTGCAACTATAAACGACCGAGCGCCCCCCTATAGCTTCCTCCTTTTATACCCCTGCGGCCGGATCGCGACACTGTTGTGGATCCGGGTGCAGAGGGTGCCGTCGGCCAGGTAATACCCATATTCAAACCGCGGCGTACTGCGGCCGCGTTGCGCCAGCTCCTGGCGGATCGTGGCCTCCTGTTGAGCGTCGAAGATGAAACGTAACTCCAGGTCGCTGCGGCCCTCGTGCAGAAAATCCAACGTGAGCGCACGCGTCCAAACGGCATAGCCGGGGAACACCCGGGCGCAGGCAATGGCCGCGATGGGATCGGCGAGGCAGGCCTGATAGCCGCCGAACATAAAACCTCCCATGTTGCGCGAGATTGAAGTCAGCGGCAGGCGTATGCGGAAGACGCGCCCGCCGTCGGCGATGTCCAGCACCTTGATGCGCATCAGCCAGAAAGGCGGGAACAGCTCCAGGCGTTTTTTGTCCGACAGAAAGGTGAGGTGGCGGATAAATCTCGACAGATTCATGCAGGCTCCCACGCGTTCAAAGCGGGATACGCTAGCCCGGGGACCCGCCGGGCGCAAGCCGCTTCAGTTGAGCCTTGCCGCGGCCTGCAGCAGAACCGGCAGGCGGGCACGCACATCGCGATGGTCCGCGGCCCCGGGGTCCAGCTCCAGGTAGCGGCGAAAATCCTCCAGCGCCGCACGAAAACACTCGAGCCGTTCGTAGATGCGGCCACGGTCACGCAAGGTCTCCGCATTGTCCGGGACCAGGGCCAGGATGCAGTTGACCACATACAGGGCGCGATCGAAATCCTGCTGATGCCAATAAATACCGCGCAGGTTGCGCAGGACGCGCACCAGGATATCGATCTTGCTGGCGCTGGCAAGCAGATCGGCAGTCACCAGTGGCTGCTCACCGCCCTGCACCGTCTGCAGCAGCAACCTCAGCTCGACCTCCGACACGACCTGGCCGCGCACAAAGGGGTCCAACACCACCACGCTGCTGCCGGTGGCCAGCTTGACCAAAAAATGCCCAGGAAACGATACGCCCTCGAGGCTCAAGCCGAGACGCTGGCCGACGGCGAGATAAATGATGGACAGGCTGATGGGGATGCCGCATTTGCGGTCGAGCACTTCATTGAGATAACTATTGCGCGGATCGTAATAGTCCTCCGCGTTTCCCCGGAATCCTTCCTCGTCGAACAGGACGCGATTCAGCACCGCCACCCGCTCCAGTTCACCGGCGGACGACGGCAGACGCTCGCGAGCCTGCGCGGCCAGGGTGTCCAGTCGCTGCAGATAATACGGGATATCCAGTTCCGGATAATCTTTTTGGGACAGCAGCAGAACCGCCTCCGCCAGATCAAAGCCGTGCGCCTTGTCCGCCAACAGATGACGCAGACGTTCCGGCGGTAATACATTTTGCATCGCTCAACTCCCTGACGTGTCGCACGCGGTCTTGCACCGGTGCGGACACACACTATTCCGTCAAATTCATTAACTGCTGCTTCTCGCTACGTGCCAGGCGCTTGACTGCCGCCTCGCGTACCAGCGCCTGCGAACGTCCGCCGCAGGGTTCACGGTAACGCAATGTCACCGGACGACGCCCACGGGTATAACGCGCCGCGCTACCCGCGTTATGTTGCTGCAGACGGCGCTCCATATTGTTGGTGATGCCGGTGTAAAACGTGCCGTCACTGCATTCGAGTATATACAGCTCCCATGTAGCGGGCGGACTCTTTACTACCTGCGTCATGTCCTGCATGCAGCAGTGACCGACCCCATGGTCGAGGTACCTAGCATCCTCAGCCTGTCACGGCAGTGCGTTTGGGCGCGTCCGCGTCCGCGTCCGCAGACACGGCGAAGGTGGCCGGTGCATCATTCGCCTCGGCCTGCGCGGGGGCGCTGTGGTGTATGCTCAGCTCGACTTTCGGGCGACTGTTATCCTGTTGTGCGCGCTTGCTGTGGAGCTTGATATTGAGTTTGAGTTCGCTCATGGAATCGGCGTTGCGCAGGGCGTCTTCATACGTGATCTTGCCCGCCTCAAACAGAACGTACAAGGCCTGATCGAAGGTCTGCATACCCATTTCCGTGGACTTGGCCATGGCCTCCTTCAAGGCATGCACCTCGCCTTTGAAGATCAGGTCCGAGACAAATGGCGAGTTCAATAAAATTTCAATGGCAGCGCAGCGTCCACCCCCCGCCTTGGGCACCAGGCGCTGGGAGACCACGCCCTTCAAGTTAAGCGACAGGTCCATGAGCAGCTGGGCGCGGCGCTCTTCCGGGAAGAAGTTGATGATACGGTCGAGGGCCTGATTGGAACTGTTGGCGTGCAAGGTCGCCATGCACAAATGACCGGTCTCGGCGAAGGCGATGGCGAACTCCATGGTCTCCTTGTCGCGGATCTCGCCGATGAGGATCACGTCCGGTGCCTGACGCAGGGTGTTCTTCAGCGCCGCGAACCAGTTGTTGGTGTCGGCGCCGACCTCACGGTGGGTGATGAGGCAATTCTTGTTCTTGTGCACATACTCCACCGGGTCTTCGATGGTGATGATATGACCGTGGCTGTTATCATTGCGATGATCGATCAGGGCGGCGAGAGAGGTGGATTTACCCGAACCGGTTCCGCCCACCAGGATCACCAGGCCGCGTTTGGTCATCACCACTTCCTTCAGCACCGGCGGCAGACCGAGGTCATCGAACTTGGGGATTTCCGTGGTAATGGTGCGCAGCACCATGCCCATGTGATTCTGCTGCATGAAGACATTCACGCGAAAACGCCCTATACCCTCCGGGCTGATGGCGAAATTACATTCCTTCTCCACCTCGAATTCGGCTTTCTGTTTGTCGTTCATGATGGCGTAGGCAAGCGCCTTGGTGTGCACGGGGGTCAGCCGTTGCGCCGTGGCCGGGGTCATCTTGCCATCGATTTTCATGGACGGTGGGAAATCATTGGAGATAAAAAGGTCCGAGGCCTTTTTGCCCAACATGGCCTTCAAGAGGCTGTGAAGGTATTGGGTTGCCTGTTCTTGATTCATGTCCGGACATCTCCGCTTTAAAGTCAGTTGATAACGCCTGTTTGCCATGGCGCTTCGGCAACGTCATGTCACGTCTTGCTAGCGTTTCTCAGTTATTGCGTATTGACTGACAGACTTTACTGTTACGTTCCGGATGAGATGGCTGCGGTACGTTCTGTTTGGTCGCGCAGGGCATCCGTTCCCCCACACCGGCGTGAGACACCTCCCGTCCCGGGGTGGCGACTGTCTCGCCGTGCCAGTGCGCGCGCGTTCATACAGTATAGACAAGCCGTCACCGTGTGCCGGGTGACGGCGGATATTTTTCCGCCTTTCTTTTCCACTGGCGTGGATCGATGTTTCAGTCCCAGGTTGCCCGCCAGTAAAATCAAAAAGATAGCCGCTTGGTTTACTGCAAAGTCTCGCGTCGCGACAAATAATTTCCGGCCTCCTGCCCCTTTCGGGGCAGGATTTGCCATAATGGTCGCCGCCGGGTCCGCACAGAAGCCTGATCATCCCATCCATCCATCTGTGCCAACACGCAATAACGGCACACACCAAAGGAGCTAGCATGTCTGAACAAATGACCGACTCGGGCCTGAAATACGAAGACACCACCGTTGGAGACGGAGCCACGGCCATCGCCGGACAAAACGTGTCCGTGCACTACACCGGCTGGCTCACGGACGGCAAGAAATTCGATTCCAGCAAGGATCGCAATGATCCCTTCGGGTTCAAGCTGGGCGCAGGCCAGGTCATCCGCGGTTGGGATGAGGGCGTGCAAGGCATGAAAATCGGCGGCACCCGCAAGCTCACCATCCCACCACAGCTGGGCTACGGCGCACGCGGTGCCGGCGGCGCCATCCCGCCGAATGCCACGCTGGTGTTCGAGGTGGAACTGCTGGCCATAGGCTAGCCAGCATGCCCAATGAGATCGTCCGGCGCGAACCGGTATGGAGCGGCCGGTTGCGCGTGCTGCACTGGACATTGGCCCTCACTACCCTATTGCTGTTGGCGAGCGG
>JAYUBZ010000157.1:0-3561 GCA_043740595.1 Gammaproteobacteria bacterium | reverse complement strand
GGAAGCTCTGATTAAGTCCCCACTGTCATTTCGACCGAAGGGAGAAATCCAGTAACACCATGATGACGCTGAACTATCTCAATGTCAGATTTCTCGCTGCGCTCGAAATGACAACTTGTTCAGGGCTTTCCTAAGAGTTTCCGACAAAAGAAATTAACCGCCAAGACGCCAAGGCGTGTTGGCTGAAAGGAGTCTTTCTTGGCGCCTTGGCGGTTCAGAATCATATTCATTTTGTTAGTGACACCAAGACGGGCTTGGTGACGAGGTATTCCTGATGGTAGCGGCGGCACAATGGATCATTGTCACCCTCGGTTGGGTCGGTGGCATCGTCATGCTGATACTGGCCGTGATGTTTTTGCAGGACATCTTTCAGAAGAAACACTCAGTGCGGCGGAATTTTCCCGTCATCGGCCGCTTGCGCTACTTCCTTGAACGCCAGGGCGAGTTCTTCCGCCAGTATTTTTTCGCCAGTGACCGGCAGGAGTTGCCCTTCAATCGCGCCACTCGCAGCTGGATCTACCGTATCGCCAAGGGCGCCGGCGATACCGTCGGTTTCGGTTCCACCAACGATCAGCGTGAACCGGGCTCCATCATTTTCGTCAACGCCGCCTACCCGGTGCTTGAAGAGGAACGTGAACCCACGCCGCCGTTGGTGATCGGGGAAGGCTATTGCGCCAAACCCTTCACGGCACGTTCCATTATCAATATCAGCGGCATGAGCTATGGCGCCATCTCGGCACCGGCGGTGCAGGCCTTGTCGCGCGGTGCCGCGTTGGCGGGTTGCTGGCTGAACACCGGGGAGGGTGGGTTGTCCCCCTATCACCGCGACGGCGGTGGCGATGTGGTGATGCAGATCGGCACCGCCAAGTATGGCATCCGCGATCGCGACGGACAGTTTTCGCCGCAACGTGCGCGCGAGCTGGGCGCCCAGGTGTGTGCCTTCGAGGTGAAACTCTCCCAGGGTGCCAAGCCGGGCAAGGGCGGCATCCTGCCGGCAGGCAAGGTGACGGCGGAGATTGCCGCCATACGGGGTATCCCGGCGCATGTCGCCTCCATCAGCCCCAATCGCCACCACGATATCGCCAATACCGGACAGCTGTTGGATTTCATTGCGCGCCTGCGTGAACTGAGCGGGCGGCCGGTGGGCATCAAGACAGCGCTGGGTGGCGCGCAATTCATGCACGAGCTGGTCGAGGCAATCCTGCGACGCGGCATCGACTGCGCGCCGGATTTCATCACCATCGACGGTGGTGAAGGCGGCAGCGGTGCCGCCCCTCAGGCACTCATCGACCATATGGGTCTGCCCATCGTCGAGGCCTTGCCCATGGCGGCCAGTAGTCTGATCGCCGCCGGGCTCAAGACGCGTATCCGGCTCGTCGCCAGCGGCAAGATCGTCACCTCGGCGCATGCCGCCTGGGCCCTGTGTGTGGGTGCGGACTTTGTCACCACGGCACGCGGGTTCATGTTCGCCCTCGGCTGTATCCAGTCCCTGCGCTGCCATACCAATACCTGTCCGACCGGCGTCACCACGCATAACAAGCGTCTGCAGCGCGGCTTGGTAGTGGAGGAGAAATTCATGCGTGTCGCGCATTATGCTCAGTCGATGAATAACGAAATCGACATGATTGCCCACTCCTGCGGCGTCAAGAATGGGCGCGAGCTCAGGCGACGGCATGCGCGCATCGTGCAGAGCGTCGGTAAGAGCGTGCCTTTGGACATGCTGTATCCCTATCCGACTGATACAACGCCGGCCCAAATGCCGGCGAGTGTGCCATCGCCAGCGGTAAAATAATTACTCCGAGCACTCCCGCTTGGTAGCGGTTGGGGAAAGTAAAGTTTAATTGCCAGGGTGACGCCGCCCAGTGGCTTGAAATCCCCTGTACTCGCCCCATTTTAAAACTAAGGGAGCTCTGATTAAGTCCCCACTGTCATTTCGACCGAAGGGAGAAATCTAGTAACACCATGATGACGCTGAACTATCTCAATGTCAGATTTCTCGCCGTGCTCGAAATGACAACTTGTTCAGGGCTTCCCTAATCGTAAATCATATCCGAGGCTGTTTTATGCGCATGGACAAATTGACCACCAAATTTCAGATGGCCCTGGCGGAGGCCCAGAGTCTGGCCGTCGGTCGCGATCATCAATACATCGAGCCGGCACATCTTATGGCGGCGTTACTGGATCAGGAGGGTGGCACCACGCGCCATCTCCTGGCCAAGGCGGATGTGAATGCCAACGCGTTGCGCTCCAGTATCGGACAGGCCCTGGACCGGTTGGCCACGGTGGAGGGCGCCGGCGGTGAGGTGCATATCTCGAATGACTTGAGCAAGCTGCTGAATCTCACCGACAAGGCCGCGCAGCAGCGCGGCGATCAGTACATCTCCAGCGAGCTGTTCGTGCTCGCCGCCCTGGAAGACAAGGGTGAGCTCGGGCGTCTATTGAAGGCCGCGGGCGCCTCCAAGGGCGGCATCGAGAAGGCCATCGACAGTCTGCGCGGCGGCGAGAAGGTGCAGGACCCGAATGCCGAGGATCAGCGCCAGGCCCTGCAGAAGTACACCATCGACCTCACCGAGCGCGCTGAACAGGGCAAGCTCGACCCGGTCATCGGCCGCGACGACGAGATCCGCCGCGTGGTGCAGATCCTGCAGCGCCGCACCAAGAACAATCCAGTACTCATCGGCGCACCCGGCGTGGGCAAGACCGCCATCGCCGAGGGCTTGGCCCTGCGCATTATCAATGGCGAGATACCCGAGGGCCTCAAGGGCAAGCGCCTGCTGTCCCTGGACATGGGCTCTCTCATTGCCGGGGCCAAGTTCCGCGGCGAGTTCGAGGAACGTCTCAAGGCGGTGCTGCGTGATCTCGCCAAACAGGAAGGCCAGATCATCCTATTCATCGACGAGTTGCACACCATGGTGGGCGCCGGCAAGGCGGAGGGCGCCATGGACGCGGGCAACATGCTGAAGCCGGCCCTGGCGCGCGGCGAGTTGCACTGCGTCGGCGCCACCACCCTCGACGAGTATCGCAAGTACATCGAAAAAGACGCGGCCCTGGAACGGCGTTTCCAGAAGGTGCTGGTGGACGAACCGACGGTGGAGGACACCATCGCCATTCTGCGCGGCCTCAAAGAGAAATATGAAGTGCATCACGGTGTGGACATCACCGATCCCGCCATCGTCGCCGCGGCAACCTTGTCGCACCGCTACATCACCGACCGTCAGTTGCCGGACAAGGCCATCGACCTGATCGACGAGGCGGCGTCGCGCATCCGCATGGAGATCGATTCCAAACCGGAGTCCATGGACAAACTCGACCGGCGCCTGATTCAGCTGAAGATCGAGCGCGAGGCGTTGAAGAAGGAATCCGACGAGGCCTCGAAGAAGCGCATGGGTGTTTTGGAGAGCGAGATCGACAAGCTGCAGAAGGAGTATTCCGACCTGGATGAGGTATGGAAGGAAGAGAAGGCCTCGGTGCACGGTAGCCAGCATATCAAGGAAGAACTGGACCGCGCACGCCTCGAGATCGAGACGGCGCGCCGCGCCGGCGATCTGACGCGCATGTCCG
>JAYUBZ010000156.1:0-3085 GCA_043740595.1 Gammaproteobacteria bacterium | reverse complement strand
CCGCTTCCTTCACGGTCGCCGGAGCGGACTCCACCAGGTCCTTGGCTTCTTTCAGGCCAAGGCTGGTGACGGCACGCACGGCCTTGATGACGCCGACTTTGTTTTCGCCGACAGCGGTCAGGATGACGTCGAACTCGGTCTTGGCTTCAGCGACCGGGGCAGCGGCGCCGGCCGGGCCGGCAACGGCCACGGCAGCGGCGGCGGACACGCCGAACTTGGTCTCCATTTCCTTGATCAGCTCGGACAGATCCAACACGGACATGCTGGCAATGGAATCGATAATGTCTTGTTTGTTAACGGCCATGATTACTCTCCTGAAAATTGTCTAAGTAAATGATTGCTAAGCGGCGGACTGTTTCTGGTCGCGCACAGCGGCTAA
This sequence comes from Gammaproteobacteria bacterium, assembly GCA_043740595.1. Lineage (GTDB taxonomy): Bacteria > Pseudomonadota > Gammaproteobacteria > Acidiferrobacterales > UBA6901 > JANNJF01. The sequence continues at coordinate 2,706 of JAYUBZ010000156.1, read as the reverse complement.
GGTCCGCACAAACCTGCCCGGGATCTCATTGAGGGTCTGGACAAACTTGGTGACCGGCGCCTGCATGGTGGCGAGCAACGTGGCGAGCAGTACTTCGCGGCTCGGCAACGCCGCCAGGGACTGCATCTGTGCCTGCGACATGAGCTTGCCGCTCATGCTGCCGGCCATGATCTTGAACTTGTCGTTCGCCTTGGCGAAATCGACCAGCACCTTGGCCACGGCCACGGGATCGTTCGAAGCGGCGAAGGCCAGCGGACCGTACAGATGGTCCGAGAGACATTCGAACTGCGAACCCGCCACGGCACGTCGCACCAGCGTGTTCTTGACCACGCGCACATACACACCGGCCTTGCGCGCAGTTCCGCGCAAGGTGGTCATCTGTGCCACGGTTAAGCCGCGATACTCGGCCACTACCGCTGCCTGGGCGCCGGATAATACCTCGGCGACTTCCGCAACGACGGCCTGCTTTTGCTCTAAATTAAGACTCATACGAGCCACCTCCGGTTGTTACGACACCGGTGACCGTATTCAGGAGTGTGGCTTCCTGTTGTCGGGTACACCGTCTGCGCAGGCCGATCCCGATGCGGATCATTAAGTGTCCGGCAATGGCCCGGACACACCTGCGGTCTTTGACTACCCGCCGGGGACATCCCGGCGGCCCAAAGTCCGATAATATAAAATCTTTTCTTCCTGCTCCCCCTCCCCTGCGATAGCGGGGGAGGGATGGGGAGGGGGTGGGAAACCCTGGCACCGCCCCCCTCATCCCCAGCCCTTCTCCCTCAGGGAGAAGGGAGCAAAACTAAACCGGCAACGTCGACGCATCCACCGCGATGCCCGGACCCATGGTCGTGGACAGGGTGAGCTTCTTTATATAGATGCCCTTGGCGGTCGCCGGCTTGGCCTTGTTGAGGGCCGCCAGCAGCGCCGTGAGATTTTCCTTCAGGGCGTCCGGCTGGAACGAGGCCTTGCCGATGGAGCAATGCACGATGCCGGCCTTGTCGATGCGGAACTGCACCTGACCGGCCTTGGCGTTTTCCACCGCCTTGGCGACGTTCGGCGTGACCGTGCCCACTTTCGGGTTCGGCATCAGGCCGCGCGGGCCGAGAATCTGGCCCAACTGGCCGACGATGCGCATGGCATCGGGAGCGGCAATGACCACGTCGAAATCCATGTTGCCGGCCTTGATGCTGTCCGCCAGGTCCTGGAAACCGACGATGTCGGCACCGGCCTTCTTGGCCGCTTCCGCCATGGCGCCTTCGGCGAACACCGCGATGCGCACGGTCTTGCCGGTACCGCGCGGCATGAGGGCACTGCCACGCACGTTCTGGTCGGACTTCTTCGCGTCTATGCCCAGATTCACGGCGACGTCCACGGATTCATCGAATTTGGCGCTGGCGGTCAGCTTGACCGTTTTCAGCGCGTCGTCCAAGGCATAGTACTTGCCGGGTTGGAACTTGCCCTCGAGGGCCTTTAGGCGTTTGCAGAGTTTAGCCATGTCACACGCCCTCCGTTTCGATGCCCATGCTACGGGCGCTACCGGCGATGATCTTCACCGCGGCGTCCATATCATTGGCGTTCAAGTCGGCCATCTTGATGGTGGCGATGTCTTCCAGTTGTTTGCGCGAGACCTTGCCCACCTTGTTGGTGTGCGGGGTCTTGCTGCCGCTGGTGATGCCCGCGGCCTTTTTCAGCAGGATGGTGGCGGGCGGCGTCTTGGTGATAAACGTAAAACTCTTATCGCTGAAGCAGGTGATGACCACGGGAATCGGCGTACCCGGCTCGATGTCCTTGGTCTTGGCGTTGAACGCCTTGCAGAATTCCATGATGTTCAAGCCGCGCTGGCCCAGGGCCGGTCCCACCGGCGGGCTGGGGTTGGCCTGACCGGCCTTCACCTGCAGCTTGATGTATGCGTCAATCTTCTTTGCCATGACTTACTCCTGTGGGTGCGAACGCCGTTAGGCTCCCCGATGATTAATGGACAGCGTCAAAAACCTTAACCTACGCCTTCGCGACAACTACGCCTTCTCTACCTGGCTGAACTCCAGCTCCACCGGGGTGAATCGGCCGAAAATCGAGACGGAAACACGCAGTTTGCTTTTCTCGTAATTCACGTCTTCCACCGTGCCGTTGAAGTCCATGAACGGACCATCCACGATGCGCACCAATTCGCCGGCGACAAAGGAGAACTTGGGGCGGGGCTTTTCCACGCCCTCCTGCACCTGCTGCAGGATCACCGCGGCCTCCTTCTCGGTGATCGGCGTGGGCTTGGTGCCGGAGCCGCCGATAAAGCCGCTGACCTTGGGCACGCCCTTGACCAGGTGCCAGGTCTCGTCGCTCATCTCCATCTTCACCAGCACGTAACCGGGGAAAAATTTGCGTTCGCTGGTGCGCTTCTCGCCGCTTTTCATTTCGACAACTTCTTCCGTCGGCACCAGGATCTCGCCGAACTGGTCTTCCATGCCGGCGCGCTTGATGTGTTCGAGCAGGGAACGCTGCACCTGTTTCTCGAAACCGGAGAAGGCGTGTACCACATACCAACGCATCGTCATCTCAAGAGCCCTTTCCGGTAAGTGTCTTGATACCCAGCACCAGGAACCAATCGATAAACCAGAGTAGAAACGCCGCGATGATGATCATCACCACCACCAGCAGCGTGACCTGGATCGTTTCCTTGCGCGTCGGCCAGACCACCTTGCGCAACTCGGT
>JAYUBZ010000155.1:0-8191 GCA_043740595.1 Gammaproteobacteria bacterium | reverse complement strand
GTATCGGCGAGGGTACCAAGATCGACAACCAGGTACATATTGCACACAGCGTCACCATCGGTTCGCGGGTATTGTTGTGCGGCCAGGTCGGCATCGGCGGCTCGACCGTGATCGAGGACTATGCCGTGTTGGCATCGCAGTGCGGTGTCACCGATCACGTCACGGTTGGCCGGCAGGCAATGGTGTTGGCCCAGGCCGGTGTCACCAAGGACGTGGCGGCCAAAGATCAGGTGATGGGCTTCCCGGCCGCCAACCGCCGCGAGGTCTTGCATCACTTGGCGACGCTGCGCAAGCTGGCGACGCAGCACAAAGCCATCGACGAGCTTACCGGACTGTTGCCGAAGCTGCGCGCCGCGGTAGCCGGGCAGGATGGCGGATAAGGGTTCGTTCGCAGACCCGTTCTTACCATAGACACGGAGACGCAAAGAAAAGCGCTGAGAGAACCCACAAAGCCCGCACCGTAGGTAGAAGTGATGGTCTCCCCCACTTCTTGAGAGGCGTTGAATACACCACGGCGGAAACGGCAACTCACCATCAACTTGAAGCTGGAGGAAGCAGCGATGAACCTAAAAACGGCATTTAACCGCAGATAAACGCGGAGTGGTCAGTGCGTGGCCTGTATTGGCCCAGTCACACTATGGGTGAATAGGTTCAGTACATTAACAATATGTTTCATCTGCGCTAATCCGCGTTCATCTGCGGTTAACTGCTTTTTCTAGGATGAATGTTGCAACCGTGGGACTGAATGTGACAAAGACCGCGTTATACCTTGTCGACCTGGACGGAAAGGTCCCGGAGAGACGGGCCCACGACGTGAGGCTTGGTGTAAGCTAGACGCTACGGTGAAACTTGGCGCTAAGCTCATGCACCGCATCCACCAACACACCCACCCGCTCCGGGTCCACGCCGGGATGGATGCCGTGACCCAGGTTGAACACGTGGCCGGGGCCGGGGCCGAAGCTGTCGAGCACGCGCTCCACTTCCTGACGGATGCGCGCGGGCGAGGCATAGAGCGCCGACGGATCCATATTACCCTGCAGCGCCACGCGGCCGTTGACGCGGGCGCGGGCGTCCACCAGATCGGTGGTCCAGTCCACGCCCAGGGCATCGCAGCCGGTGGCGACCATTTTTTCCAGCCACTGACCGCCGCCCTTGGTGAACAGAATCACCGGCACGCGCCGGCCTTCGTTTTGACGCACCAGTTGTTGCACGATCTGCTGCATGTAATGCAGGGAGAACTCAAGGTAGTCGCGCGGTGACAGCATGCCACCCCAGGTATCGAACACCATCACCGCCTGGGCGCCGGCGGCGATCTGCGCATTCAGGTATTCCGCCACGGAGCGCGCCACCACGTCGAGCAACTTATGCAGCACGTCCGGCTGGTCGAACATCATTTTCTTGATGGCGGCGAAGTCCTTGCTGCCGTGGCCTTCCACCATGTAGGTCGAGATGGTCCAGGGCGAACCGGCGAAGCCGATGAGCGGCACCTTGCCGTCGAGTTCGCGGCGGATGAGGCGCACCGCGTCCATCACATAACGCAATTTGTCTTCTGGGTCTGGTACACCGAGCTTGGCCACGTCGGCGGCGGTGCGCACTGTGCGCTCGAACTGCGGGCCCTCGCCGTCGGCGAAATGCAGGCCCAGTCCCATGGCATCGGGGATGGTCAATATGTCGGAAAAAAGTATGGCCGCGTCCAGGGCGAAGCGCCGTATCGGCTGCAGGGTCACTTCGCAGGCGAGTTCCGGGGTGGTGCACAACTGCATGAAGGAGCCGGCCTTCTCGCGCACCGCGCGGTATTCGGGCAGATAACGCCCGGCCTGGCGCATGATCCAAACGGGGGTGACGTCCACCGGCTGGCGCAACAAGGCGCGCAGGAAACGGTCATTTTTTAATGTCGGCATGTGTCTCGCGGCGCGCGCTGGCGCATTGTACTACTGTCCATGATAACGAACATGCCGACCTGCGCGACATGTTCCCGGTATGCCCGACGTGACGCGGACTGGTGTAGTGCTTCGCTCTTTCTGGAACTTATGTTTGCCATCAAACTTCGCCTTTGCTCAACACCCGGGGTTGTAGGGTGGGCGATGTCCACCCTACGCCGGCTGCAGGGTTATTCCGTCAACCCGCCCCCGTTGGGAAAGGAGGAAGGGTGGGGTGCCTGGGACAATTCCTGTGTTTCATTAATTGCAATTGCAACGTACTGCACTAGCGCGGCAGACTCGACGTCCCCATGAGGAATTCGTCCACGGCGCGCGCCGCCTGGCGACCTTCGCGTATCGCCCACACCACCAGTGACTGGCCGCGCCGCATGTCACCGGCGGTGAATACCTTGGACACGGAGGTCTGATAGCGCTGTTCATTGGCCTGCACGTTGCCGCGTCCATCGAGGGCGACACCCAGGTCCTTGAGCAAGCCGCTGTGTACCGGATGGGTATAGCCCATGGCGAGCAGCACCAGATCGGCCTTGAGGTCGAACTCGCTGCCGGGAATTTCCTGCATCTTCCAGGCGCCGGTCTTGTCCTGTTTCCAGTCGAGGCGTACCGCGTTGAGTAGCGTGACGCGGCCGTCCTTGCCGGAGCAGCCCTTGGTGGCAACGGCCCACTCGCGCGCGCAGCCTTCCTCCTGCGACGATGAAGTGCGCAACTTGTTCGGCCAGCTCGGCCACACCAGCGGCTTGTTCTCTCGCACCGGTGGCTTGGGGTTGATTTCCAGCTGGGTGACGGACAGGGCGCCGTGGCGGATCGAGGTGCCGATGCAGTCCGAGCCGGTGTCGCCGCCACCAATCACCACCACGTGCTTACCCGTGGCCATGAGTGTTTCGTTGGCGGGGATGGCGTCGCCGGCGACGCGCTTGTTCTGCTGAATCAGGAACTCCAGGGCGAAGTGCACACCCATGAGTTCGCGTCCGGTCACGGGCAGGTCGCGCGGCTGTTCCGAACCACCGGTAAGCACCACGGCGTCGTAGTCGTCCATGAGTTTTTTCGCCGGCAGGGTTTTGCCTACATGCTGATTCATGCGGAACTCCACGCCCTCGGCGCGCATCTGTTCCATACGCCGATCAATGTGACGCTTCTCCATCTTGAAGTCGGGGATACCATAACGCAGCAATCCGCCGATACGGTCATTCTTCTCCAACAGCGCCACCGCGTGACCGGCGCGCGCCAGTTGCTGTGCGCAGGCGAGGCCCGCGGGCCCGGACCCCACTACCGCCACCTTCTTACCGGTCTTGCGCGCCGCCGGCTGCGGCCGCACCCAGCCTTCGTCCCAACCCTTGTCGATGATGCTGTGTTCGATGTTCTTGATGGTGACCGCATCGGTGTTGATGTTGAGTGTGCACGCCTCTTCGCAAGGCGCCGGACAGATGCGCCCGGTGAATTCGGGGAAGTTGTTGGTCGAGTGCAGCACGTCCAGGGCCTCGCGCCAGCGGCCGCGGTACACCAGGTCGTTCCAGTCGGGAATGATGTTGTTTACCGGACAGCCGGACTGGCAGAACGGAATGCCGCAATCCATGCAGCGCGCGCCCTGCTTGGCCATTTCGCTATCATCCAGCGGTATGGCGAACTCTTTGTAAAAGCGTATGCGCTCTTTGACCGGGAGTGATGCGGGATCTTGCCGTTCGATCTCGATGAACCCATTAGGCTTACCCATGCACCACCCGCTCCGCTTTTGTTTGCTTTTTGTTCTGCGCCGCCGCCATTTCCTGCAGGGCGCGGCGATACTCCATGGGCATGACCTTGACGAACTTGTGCTGATATTGGTCAAACTGCTCGAGTATGTTGCGCGCACGCTCACTGCCGGTGTAATGCAGGTGACGTTGGATCAACATGCGCAGCAGCAGCGCATCACTCTGCAACACGTGGTTGACCTCGACCCGGCCGTGGTTCTCCAGCTCGGCGGCCGGTTCAAACTCCTCCATGGCACGGTCTTCTTCCGGCAAGGGTGCCAGTTCCACCATGTCCAGGTTGCAGTGTTTGGCGAAATCACCGCCCTCGTCCAGCACATAGGCGATACCACCGCTCATGCCGGCGGCGAAGTTGCGCCCCGCCGCGCCCAACACCACCACCGTGCCACCGGTCATGTATTCGCAACCGTGATCGCCGACACCCTCCACCACGGCGACGGCGCCGGAGTTGCGCACGGCAAAACGCTCGCCGGCGACGCCGCGGAAATAACACTCGCCGGAGATGGCGCCGTACAGCACGGTATTGCCGACGATGATGTTGTCTTCCGCTTTGATGCGGCTGTCCTTCGGCGGAAAGATTACAATGCGTCCGCCGGACAGGCCCTTGCCCACATAGTCGTTGCCCTCACCCTGCAGCTCGATGCTGATACCGCGCGCAAGAAACGCGCCGAAGCTCTGACCTGCCGTACCCTTGGCGCGGATGGTAATGGTGTCATCCGGCAGACCGGCATGGCCGTAACGCCGGGCGACCTCGCCGGATAACATGGCGCCAAAGGTGCGGTTCACGTTCTTGATGTTGATATCGACCTGCACCGGTTTTTTCTGTTCCAGCGCGGCCTGCACGGCCTTGATTACCTGATGGTCGAGGGCCTTGGCGAGGCCGTGATCCTGGGTCTCGCAGTGGCGACGCGCCACCTTGGCGTCGACCTTGGGCTGGTGCAAGATGCGTGAGAAGTCGAGACCCTTAGCCTTCCAGTGTTGCACCGACTTGCGCGTGTCGATCATATCGGAACGACCGATCATCTCCTCGAAGCGGCGGAAACCCATCTGCGCCATGGTCTCGCGCACTTCCTCGGCGACAAAGAAGAAATAATTCACCACGTGTTCCGGCTGGCCGGTAAAGCGCTTGCGCAGCACTGGGTCCTGAGTGGCGACACCCACCGGGCAGGTGTTGAGGTGGCACTTGCGCATCATGATGCAGCCTTCCACCACCAGCGGCGCCGTGGAGAAGCCAAACTCGTCGGCGCCGAGGAGGGCACCGATCACCACGTCCCGCCCCGTCTTGATCTGACCATCCACCTGCAGGGCCACGCGTCCACGCAGGTGGTTGAGCACCAAGGTCTGCTGGGTCTCGGACAGGCCCAGCTCCCAGGGCCCGCCGGCATACATCATCGACGACAGCGGGCTTGCGCCGGTGCCGCCGTCGTGGCCGGATATAACAATATGGTCGGCGTGGGCCTTGGCGACACCCGCCGCCACGGTGCCGACACCCACCTCCGCCACCAGCTTCACGCTGATGCTCGCGGCTGAGTTCACGTTCTTTAAGTCGTGGATCAGCTGCGCCAGGTCTTCGATGGAGTAAATATCGTGATGTGGTGGCGGCGAAATCAGACCGACCCTGGGCACCGAGTGACGCACCCGCGCGATCTCCGGCGATACCTTGTGACCGGGCAGCTGACCGCCCTCACCGGGCTTGGCGCCCTGGGCCATCTTGATCTGAATCTGGTCGGCGTTCACCAGGTATTCCGTGGTCACGCCAAAGCGTCCCGCCGCCACCTGCTTGATGGCGGAGCGCATGGGGTTGCGCTCGCCGTTGGGCAAGGGACGGAACCGCTCCGGTTCTTCGCCGCCTTCTCCGGTGTTGGACTTGCCGCCGATGCTGTTCATGGCGATGGCCAGGGTGGTGTGGGCCTCGCGCGAAATGGAACCGTAGGACATGGCGCCGGTGGCAAAACGCTTGACGATCTCCTTGGCGGGTTCCACTTCCTCCAGGGGGATCGCCTGTACCGCCGGCTTGAGGTCGAACAGCCCGCGCAGGGTCATGAGACTCGCGCTCTGCTGGTTGATCAACGCGGCGTACTCTTTATAAGTACTGAAATTGTTGGCGCGGGTAGCATGCTGCAGCTTGGCGATGGTGTCCGGCGTCCACATGTGCGCCTCGCCGCGCACGCGGTAGGCATAATCGCCGCCGGTATCCAGGGCGTCGCGGTACAGCGGCATATCGCTGTAGGCCTCGCGATGCCAGCGCACCGCTTCCTCGGCAATTTCCTGCAAGCCGATACCCTCCACATTGCTCGGCGTGCCGGTGAAGTACTGGTTTATAAAAGGTGTATTGAGGCCGATGGCCTCGAAAATCTGTGCGCCGCAATAGGACTGATAGGTAGAAATACCCATCTTCGACATGACCTTGTGCAGGCCTTTGTCCACCGCCTTGATGAAGCGCTTGATGGCCTCGGGCACACTCAGGTCCGCGGGGAAAAACTCGCGCATGTTCGCCAGGGTCTCGAAGGCGAGATAGGGATGGATCGCCTCGGCGCCGTAGCCGGCGAGCATGGCGAAGTGGTGCACCTCACGCGCCGAACCGGTCTCCACCACCAGCCCGGCGCGGGTGCGCAGACCCGCGCGGATCAGGTGATGATGCACGGCGGAGGTGGCGAGGAGCGCCGGGATGGCCACCCGCGCGGAATCCATGTCCCGGTCGGAGAGGACGAGGATATTGTGGCCGTCACGGATGGATTTTTCCGCGCCCTGGCAGAGCGTGGCGAGCGCGCCACCCATGCCGGCCGCGCCGTCTTTCGCCGCGTAACACATGCTTAGGGTGATGGAATGAAAGCTGCCCGCGGTGCAATTGTCGATACAGCGGATCTTCTCCATGTCCTCGGCGCTGAGGATGGGTTGCTTCACTTCGAGACGCCGGTGCGGCTCGGTGGTGTCGAGCCCCAGGAGATTGGGTCGCGGGCCAATGAACGACACCAGCGACATGACCAGCTCTTCGCGGATGGGATCGATCGGTGGGTTGGTCACCTGGGCGAACAGCTGCTTGAAATACGCATACAGCGGCTTGGCCCGGTTGGACAACACCGCCAGGGGCGTATCGTTACCCATGGAGCCGGTGGCCTCCTGGCCGGTGATGGCCATGGGCGCCATGATGAACTTGAGGTCTTCCTGGGTGTAGCCGAAGGCCTGCTGGCGATCGAGCAGGGCATCCGCCGCCGGCGGCGCCTGAATGCCGGCGGCGGGCAGGTTTTCCAGGCGCGCCTGGGTCTGGTCCAGCCAATCGCGATAGGGGCGGAAGGAGGCCAGCTGTTCCTTGATCTCGGCGTCGTCGATGATACGCCCGGCCTGGGTGTCGATGAGGAACATCTTGCCCGGCTGCAGGCGCCACTTCTTGATGATCTTGTTTTCCGCGATGTCGAGCACGCCCATTTCCGACGCCATGACCACCAGGTCATCATCAGTGATCAGATAACGCGCCGGACGCAGGCCGTTGCGATCAAGCGTCGCGCCGATCTGGCGCCCGTCGGTAAAGGCCACCGCCGCCGGGCCGTCCCAGGGCTCCATCAGCGCCGCGTGGTATTCGTAGAAGGCGCGGCGCTTCTCGTCCATCAGCTCGTTCTTGCCCCAGGCCTCGGGGATGAGCAGCATCATGGCGTGGGCCAGGGAATAGCCGCCTGCCACCAGCAGCTCCAGGGCGTTGTCGAAACACGCCGAGTCCGACTGGCCTTCGGTGATCAGCGGCCACAATTTGGCCAGATCGTCGCCGAGTAAATTCGACGACATGGAATGGCGGCGCGCCGCCATCCAGTTAACATTGCCGCGCACGGTGTTGATCTCACCGTTGTGGGCGATCATGCGAAAGGGGTGGGCCAGATCCCAGGTGGGAAAGGTGTTGGTGGAAAAACGCTGGTGCACCAAGGCCAGTGCCGACACCATGTCCGGGTCGAGCAGGTCCGGGTAATACTTGCCCACCTGGTTGGCCAGCAGCATCCCTTTGTACACGATGGTGCGGGACGACATGGACGGTATGTAAAAGGTTGCGCTGCCCTCCACGTCCAGGGCGCGCACCGCATGCTCCATGCGCTTGCGCAGCACGAACAGCTTGCGCTCCAGGGCGTTGTTATCCGCGCTCGCTGCCCGGCTGCCCACGGCCACCTGGCGCACCACCGGCTCCGCCGCCTTGACGCCGGCGCTCAAGCTGCTGTTCTGGGTCGGCACATCGCGCCAACCTAATAGCGTGAGACCCTCGGCTTCGATAGTGTCACTGACAGTACGTTCTATGGCGCCGCGCGCCAGGGACTGGGACGGCAGAAACAGCATGCCGATGCCATAGGCCCCTTCCGGCGGCAAGTCCACCCCAAGACGATGGAATTCCCGTCGCAGTAATGCATCGGGTAGCTGCGTAAGGATACCGGCGCCATCCCCGGTGAGGGGATCGGCGCCCGTGGCCCCGCGATGGGTCAGGTTGGTGAGTAATTGCAGGCCCTGCGCAATGATGTCGTGGCGCTTGTG
>JAYUBZ010000154.1:0-6308 GCA_043740595.1 Gammaproteobacteria bacterium | reverse complement strand
AATAAACATTTGTTGGAAAGAAATGTAAGGTGGATTATACCCAGCGGGCACACGAGCGCAGCGAATCCACCAGCTAGTACTACAAAACATACATCCGTTGGAGAGTTAACGATGGCAAGAAAAGAATATTCGTTTTACCCCGGCTGCTCCTCGGAGCGCAAGGCGTCCGCGTCCAACTACATGGTCTCCGTGGAATCCATGTGCAAGACCCTGGACGTGAAGCTCAACGAGATCCCGGACTGGAACTGCTGCGGCGCCTCCATCGGCTACGCCGAGGGCGGCGAGCTGCCGCGCCACATCATGAACGCGCGCAACATCGCCCTGTCGGAAGAACACAACAAGGACCAGGACATCGTCGCCACCTGTGCCGCCTGCTGGCTCGGCACCAAGGAAACCCAGGAGCGCATCAGTCACTCCGGCCCGCTGTTGGCGGACGTGAACGACATCCTCAAGGACGCCGGCCTGCATTACGAGGGCAAGGTGGCGGTGCGCCACATGGTCGAGGTGCTGATCGAGGACCTCGGCTACGACGAACTCAAGAAGCCGGTGAAGAAACCGTTGGAAGGCATCAAGTTCGCCGGCTACGTCGGCTGCCAGACCAACCGTCCCTTCGGTGTCGACGGTGAGTCCTTCGAGAACCCCAAGTATCTCGACAAACTGGTGGAGACCGTGGGCGGCGAGGCCATGGGCGACTACGACCAGAAAGTCACCTGCTGCGGCGGCGCCCTGGCCTTCTCCGAGCCGGAAAAGAGCCAGGCGCAGATCAAGAAGATCATCGAAAGCGCCTACGACTACGGCGCCGAGATGATCGTCACGCCGTGCCCGGTATGCCAGATGAACGTCGAGGTCTACCAGGGCCAGATCAACAAGAAGTACGGCACCAAGTTCAACATCCCGGTGTTGTATTACTCCCAGCTCATGGCCGTGGCCTACGGCGCCAGCGCCAAGGACGCCGGTCTCAACGGCAATATCGTGCGCGCCACGAAGCTGGAAGAGATCGCGGCGAAGAAGTAACGTTGACTGCTGTCAAAGCTCCAATAAAAAAACCCGCGCAAGCGGGTTTTTTTATTGGATCATGCGTGTTGGGTATGCCAGAGATGCGTGGGTTCCAGTGACCGTTCATGGCGAGGCCGTGCCTTTCGCGGCCGTGACAATCCCCCTATCCCAGGCACTCATGCCGGCGTGCCTCCCTCGCGGGGATTGCTTCGTCGTTGCATTCTTCGCCATGACAGTAGCGGGAAGCGACCGCACCTTAGCCTCCGAGCAGGGCGAGGCCGTGTCACACTTTCCTGTCAATGCAAGGAGTGCCAGCCTTTCCTGTCAATGCGCGGCCGCGTCTTTCGCGGCCGTGGCAATCCCCGTAACCCAGGCACTCACACTGGTGTGCCTACCCCACGGGGATTGCCACGTCGCTGTCGCTCCTCGCAATGACAAGGGGAGGTGGCGGGGCTTCGTTGCTGTCGCTCCTCGCCATGACAGCGAGGGGGCTTCATCGCTGTCGTTCCTCGCCATGAACAGAGGAGGGCGGGGCCTGCTCTTTATCGTTTCGCGCCTCACGCCATGACGGGCGTGGCCTGCAATGGCGGTATAAGTATAAGTGGTTGAGTACATAGGACCACCCCGCCCCACAACGCAGTGAAGCGGTTCAGGCGCAGGCGCCGCCCGGCCCCTGGTGATAAATCAGGTCTTGCACCGGTTCTCCACCGACAAAGTGTTCGCGGATGATGCGGTCCAGATTCGCCTCGGTCACGTTGTAATACCAGATACCGTCCGGCTGCACGCAGACGATGGGACCGGACTGGCAGGTGGCAAAACACTGCGTGCGCGTGCGTTTGACCCGTTGTTCTCCCTTGTCGATGCCGGCGGCCTTGAATTTCTCCGCGAGGCTGGCGAACAAGGCCTCGGACTCGCCGTTTTCGGTGCAACGTGGCCCGACGCAGACCAGGAGGTGCCGTTTGTAATGCTGCATTTTTGGTTTTTCCAGCGCTACTGGAATTACGCCCTCAAGATGGGTGTTAGACATGTGCGTCCTCCTCGTTCATGACGGTCTCGATTTCAATCACCGGCAGATCGAAATGGCGAGCGATATCGCCCGGTTCCTGTCCTTGCGACACGCGTTCGCGCACATTCGCCTTCCAGCCGTCCAGCCCGAGACTGAGCGAACGGCCGGCCTGCTCACCGTCTTTCACCTCACCGGTGATGTCTTGGTATTTGTTGGCATAACCGCGCGGCGTGATCATCAGGCCGTGTTGCACGAAGGTGTTGCTGTTGCCGACCAGTACGGTGGTGAGCATGCCGATCTCGCAGTCGGCCATCTCGGCGAGGCGCGTCAACTGGATCGATTGTTTCCTGCGGTAGGCGGACTTGACCACCGCCACCGGTGTGTCCGGCGAGCGATGCTGCAGCAGGATGCGCTGTGCCTCGACGATCTGTCCGGTGCGCCGCCCGCTCTTCGGGTTGTACAGGGCGACGACAAAATCCGCCTGCGCCGCCGCCGTCAGGCGCCGCGCGATCACTGGCCAGGGGGTGAGCAGATCGGAGAGGGAGATGGAGCAAAAGTCATGGGTGAGGGGCGCACCGACCAGGGCGGCACAGGAAGACAGTGCCGTGGCGCCTGGAATAACCTCGACTGTAATGTCTCCATCGGGGCGCCATCCGGATTGCAGCAGGACTTCGAAGGTCGGTCCGGCCATACCATAGACGCCGATGTCCCCCGACGAGATCAGCGCCACGGTTTTACCCTGGCGCGCGTGCTCGTAGGCCTCGGTGCAGCGATCGAGTTCCTCCGTCATGCCCTTGCGGATCACTTCCTTGCCGTGCAGAAGTTCCTGCACCAGTTTGATGTAGGTCGAGTAGCCGATGACGACGTCGGCCTCGGCGATGGCGGCGCGGGCGCGGTAGCTCATATGCTCCTGCGCGCCGGGCCCGAAGCCTACGAGAAATATTTTTCCGTTACTCATCCTCTGTCCTCGCGATGGATACCGTGGCGTTCCTGCCGTCCGCGCCACGGTGTTTATGTTTCTCGACCAACAGTTGATCGAGTCCGGCCTCGGCGGCGAGCAGTGCTGCCGCTTCGGCCACTGCCGGCGTGCCCATGTGCTTCAATACCGTCGCGGAGGGATTCGGCACCGGCACCTGCGCCAGTTGCTCCGCGGTAAAAAAATGCACGGGCCACTTCTGGTGATCGGCCAGCGATAGGATGCAGGCCTCGTCGTGCTTCTTGTCGATGGTGGCGATGCCGCCTACTGCCTCGCGGCCCAGGCCCGCCAGGGCCAGTGCCTGATCCAGGGCCGTCTCCAGGGTTTCAAGCGGCGTGCCGCGATCGCAACCCACGCCGACGATGATGCGCATCAATTCTTCTCCATGGCCGCACCGGTGGTTGGTGGCCGGTAGACCACCAGGCGCTCGTGCAATTGTTGCCACAGCGCCGCGGGAATTTCACGGTGGGTCACCCACAGCACGGCGTGGTGCGCGTCCAAGTCCACGTCCTCGAGGCGTTCGAATAAATGAATGTTGCGTGGCAGCGGCGTAGTCCGCGTCCACCACTGTTTCGATCCCGCCTCCTGCACGAAGGCGATGGGTTCTTCGTTGACCACGTGCGCCGACACGCGGGTGATGTTGATCTTGGGCGCCTCCACCCGCCAACCCAGTTCACGCCCCAGAATATCAACGGGGATAGTCTTGCCGGCGTCGGAGGCGGTGGTCAGCACCGCGCTGGCGCCGAGGATGGCCGCGACCTGTTCGGCGTAGGCATTGGCCCCGCCCACGTGGCCGGAGAGTACTGGAATAACAAACTGCGCGGCATCGTCCACCACCAGCACGCCAGGGTCTTCGTCCTTGGACTTGAGATGCGGCGCAATCAGGCGCACCACGGCGCCGAGTGAGATGAAGAACACGATCTGGTCGTAGTTGGCGAATAATGAAGCCATCTGCGCACTGAATGCGCCGGCGTAGGGTTTTACGTTGTTCGATAGGCCCGCGACCTGGCTGGCGAATTTTTCCGCCACGATCACTTCCGCCCCAGGCAGGTGGGGCGCCAGCCGTTGCACCAGCCCGGCGCCGTGCCGGGTGATGGCCACCAGGGCGACGCGTGTATTTTTCTCTGTATCGCTACTCATGCAATTTCCTCCAAGGTTTTCTTGCGACAACCGCGTTGCAAGGGGCCGCGCGTACGTTGTGGCTGTTTTACCAGCAACAGCGACAGGTAGTTCACTTTCTCGCCTTTGAGGCGTGTGATATCGCGCACGATGCGCTCTTGCGGTGTGCCGACCTTTTCCAGGAAACAGCTGTGTGCCAGAAGGTCGTGGCGCGCGAGCATGTCGATCAGTTCGTCGAGCAATGGTTTGACCTTGAGCAACACCAGGGTGTCGAATTCCGGCAGCAGGCGCTCGACGGTGTCCACGCCGTAGCCGGCGGGCAGGATGGCCAGGGTCTCGTCGCCCGCGGTGAGGGGTTGACCCAGGTGTGCCGCCGAAGCGTGGTACGAAGGCACGCCGGCGATGGTCTCCACCACGACCTCATCGTCCAGGGCGCGCACGCCGCGCGCAAGATAGGTGAAGGTGGAATAGGTGGAGGCGTCGCCTTCCACCAGGAACACCACGTTGCGTCCGCTACTCAGGACGGCGAGCACGGTCTGCGCCGCCTGCAGCCAGTAGCGCGCCAGGATTTCCGTGTTATGGGTCATGGGAAAGATCAACGCTGTGTGGTGCTCGGGTAGGGCAAGACCCGCGCGCCGCGCGATGTCGAGGGCGTAGCTGTCGTCGCCTTTTTTGCGTATCGGATAGGTCCAGTGCGCCGGGCCTTGCAACGCCTCCCAGGCGCGGCGCGTGATGAGCCCCGGGTCGCCCGGCCCCAGGGACGCGCCGATGAGTTTTCCTTTTTGCGTTAGGGTCATGACGCTCCTCGTTGTGCGGCGACGATCCATACCGGGTTTTCCGCCGCCAGGCGGTGCATGTGCAGTATGGGTTGGCTGCGCGCCGCCTGCAGCTGCGTCACGTCCCAACGGGCGCCGCAGGTCTTGAGGGCGTGCAGGGCATCGGCCTGATTCTCCAGGGTGACAAAATTCATCACCAGCCAACCGTCGGGTTTCAGTCGACGCAGACACAACGCGATCAGTTCCGCCAGCTCGCCGCCGGAGCCGCCGATGAAGACCGCGTCCGGGTCGGGCCAGGTGTCGAGCCCCTGGGGGGCCTTGGCATGCAGGAGTGAGTAGTTGGTGACGCGCAACGTGTGTTTGTTATGTAGCGCAATGGCCGCGTCCTCGGTGTTCTTTTCGACGGCGTAGACGTGACCCTCCGCGCACAGGCGCGCGCATTCCAGTCCGACAGCGCCCGAGCCGGCGCCGATGTCCCAGACGATGCTGTCCGCGCGCAGTTGCAACCGCGCCAGGGATACGGCGCGCACCTCGCGCTTGGTGATCAATCCCTTTTCCGGTTTGCGTTGATGAAAGGCCTCATCGGCAAGCCCGAAGAGCGTGGCCTTTTCCAGTGGCGCGCTGCGCGTCAACAGCACCACGTTGGGGTCGGCGAAATCCCGTTGCGCGGCATCGCCGATGGATAAATCGCGTAATACGCATTCGTCGGATTGCAGCAATCGTTCCGCGACGGTCATGCGCCACCCGGCATCCAGGCCCTCGGCGATCAGCATGCGCGCGATGCGCGCCGGGGTATTTTCCGGGCTGGTGTAAACAGCGAGCAGTTCGTGTCGCTGGATTGCCTGCAGCAGTGCGTACAAGCCGTGAGTTGGTCCGGCGCCGGGCGTCCACTCACCGGCATCCTTGCTGTGGATGGAGCAGATATGGGCATCCTGCCAGGTAAGGCACAGGCGTGCACAGGCGAGTTGCAGAATGGAGACGTTCGGGTGCACCTCGAGGGCGGCGCGCCCGAGTTTATCGCCGAGGTATTTGCCGATGCCGTGGCACAGCGGGTCGCCGGTGGCGAGCACCGCCACCTTGCGGCGGTTGGCGCGCGCCGCGTCGATCCAGCCCGGGACCTGCGCGAGTCGCGCGCCGAGGTCGTGAGTCTGCGCATGCGGGTGCAATTGCGCGGCGAACAAGGCGAGCGTGCGCTGTCCGCCGATCACCACCTCCGCTTCCTGCACGTGGCGCAGCGCCTGGGGCGTGAGGCCCTCCGTGCCGTTGTCCAGCACGCCGATGAGATGGCAGGGCTCAGTCATCGCAGCGGCCTCCGTGGACCTCGGCCAGCTTCTTGCCTTCGAAGTCGCACACCAGCACCGTGAGGGTGAACTTACCGGGGTAACGTCCCGTCAGGGTTTCGATCACCCGCCGCCCCAGCTCGTGATGAAATTGC
>JAYUBZ010000153.1:0-4308 GCA_043740595.1 Gammaproteobacteria bacterium | reverse complement strand
CGCAGGAGCGCGAGCACAACGCCGCCGCCACGGGCCGGCAGAAGGCGATCGAAAACTACGTCGGCGAGTTCGAGAGCGTGGTGCGCCAGACGCTGAACCAGCTCGGCGACGCGTCGGGCCAGATGCGCACCACCTCGACCGGCCTGTCGACGGTTTCCCGCCAGACCAATGCCCGCGTCCAGGTCGCCGAGCAGGCATCCGGCGAAGCCTCGACCAGCGTCGAGAGCGTCGCGGCCGCCGCGGAGGAACTCTCTGCCTCGATCAACGACATCTCGCAGCAGGCCGCGCACGCGGCCGGCATTGCCAGCCGCGCGGTCAGCCAGGCGCGCGAAACCGACAGCACCGTTCAGGGCCTCGCCAAATCTGCGGGGCGGATCGGCGAGGTCGTCGGCCTGATCAACACCATCGCGGCACAGACCAACCTCCTGGCGCTGAACGCGACCATCGAAGCCGCCCGCGCTGGTGAAGCCGGCCGCGGCTTTGCGGTGGTCGCTTCCGAAGTCAAATCGCTGGCGAGCCAGACCGCCAAGGCAACTGAGGAGATTTCCGAGCAGATCTCCGACATCCAGAAGGTCGCCGGCGAAGCCATCGACGCCATCAAGCGCATCGGCGGCATCATCGGCGAGGTCAACGAGGTCGCGACCGCCGCCGCTGTCCAGGAACAGGGCGCCGCCACCCAGGAGATCACGCGCAGCACGCAATACGCGGCGCAAGGCACCAAGAACGTCTCCGACAACATCGTCGGCGTGAAGGCCGACGCCGATGCGGCGGCGGCCGCGGCCGACGACGTCAAGAGTGCTTCCGAAACGCTGGAGACGCAGAGCCAGCAGCTCGGTCACCGGCACGATCTATGAAATCCTCTCGGCACCGGTTTCCTACGTGGAGATCGTCCTCGGCTTCGTGGGAGCGGCCGCCACCAAGTCGATCATCCTGGGGGTGATCATCCTGGCCACGGCGCGGGTATTCATCGACTTCCACATTTCGCATCCCCTGTGGATGATCGTCTTTCTGGTACTCACGGCAGTGACCTTCAGCCTGTTCGGTTTCATCATCGGTATCTGGGCTGAGGGCTTCGAGAAGCTGCAGATAGTGCCCATGATGATTATCACACCCCTCACCTTTCTCGGTGGCAGCTTCTATTCCGTGCATATGTTGCCGCCGGTATGGCAGAAGATCACCCTGTTCAACCCGGTGGTTTATCTGGTGAGCGGTTTTCGCTGGAGCTTTTATGGCGTGGCCGATGTCAGCGTGGCGATCAGCCTGGGCATGACATTGGGTTTCATGGCGCTGTGTCTGGCGGCGTTGTGGTGGATATTCAAGACGGGATATCGGATAAAGACCTGAGCATGTGCAGGTCGTGCGCGTGTCGCGTATTCCCCGGGTATGCCCGTATAGCCCACTAATTTTCGGAACGCGTCCGCGCCTCTGTGGCCTTCAATACAAACTGACTTTCGCCGATGGGACTGCAGACGATGACATCTTGGCCCGCAAGCCGGCAGGGCAGGCGATGTATCATGGGCGCCCAGCCAGGTCTTATTGCTTCAGGCAACGAGCCAAGGCCACCAGCATCTTCGTCAGTCGATTTGCTAGCGCTCCTTAGAATCAAATTTCGATAGGTCATGACGAACAGCTTGTCCGCGCTGAATTTATCTAAAATTAATTTTATCTTGTAACGATACGCCCTGGTGTTATATCTGCCGGTTAATACGTCCGTCCAGCACACGACTTCACTCTTATTCATGGAGCATTCGATCGCCGGGGCCTCGGGAAAAGTGGCCCCAGGACTATTTTGTCCCCATCGCTGGTTAACGATAGTATCGATAATCGCTGCCACTTTGACTTCAGGTCGCTGTTCAATGCCGGCTTTGTGTCGAGGCAGGGATGCAGCCAGCCGCATCGTCGGTGTCACCGCCGCGGTCTTCGTTTTGGCCCTACGTTTAAGCATCTTTTCCTGTTTATTTCTGCCTGCAATTTTTTCATCGAGTTGTTTTTTATTGACTGGCGGGGTCAGGGCCGCGGCTTTGTTCGCATCCGCCGCGGTGTGCGTGGCCTGGCTGGGCTTCGCGGTCTCCTCCAGGGGAATCGGTGTTATGGCCGCGCGCGTCACGGCCGATGGCTTGGCCTCCTGGGCCTGAGTTGCTGCAGGCACAGCCTCTGAACGATGTCCGGACGCATTGTCATTGGCGGGCTGGTCATGGTTCGCTGCAAGGGGCTGGTCGATAGCGGCTGCAGTTTTGGTCGTGGATGGGGGCTTTTGATTACTGGCTACTGCCGCCTGTTGTTCCGGCAGTCGTATCGGCCTGTCGTTTTTTGTGTTGGAGATGAAGATGAGAAAAATAATGATGAGCGCAAAACCCAGTGCAAAGCCAAATACCGCCCAGAGCACCAGTGATATTTTGGTGTCGGTCCGCGGCACAGAGGGTGACACGAAGTGTTTCAGCGATGGTTCCAGCATGATAGTCCGCCTGTCGGTTGTTGCATGACATTGTTTGGATCAGCATGGAGGGTGAATAGCACCTTACCGTGCAGATACCGATCGCCCCGACGATGGTTTCTTTCTTATGGAATGGGTTCAATTTACCCTGACTCTTGCGCTTGCGCCATGGGCGCTGCTTGCCGGCGAGCGGTGTATTAGCGATCGCCAATATTCTTGTTTGAAGTTTTGGTGGAAATACGTGGATTTTGGGAAGAGTGCGCGTGTGGGGAATACACAGGGTGCGCGGCGGTTTGCCGTCGGTCTTGGCAAAAATGGGAGCGAACCGCCGCGTTCCTGAAAGACGCGGCAGGGCGTACCCAGAAAATAAATAAACTACCTGGGGATGCTCTGATTAAGTCGGTTTTAATATTTCGCTGTCGCGCCTATTGGCTGAATTTCCGCTGCGCAGGGCGCACCCAACCAGGATGGCAAGTACTTGTTCAGAGGTTCCCTGGGAGTCTAGGATCTTTCTCAGACCTCGATGCCAGCAAGGCATGCAGCAGGCGGAACAAGGGGCGCCGGTATTTGGACGGGTGATCGGCAGGTTCGTTTTTAATATTGCGTAACAGTGTACGTAGCGATTGCGTATCCACTTCGGGGTAAGCGCGCACGAGTTCGTCCAGGGCGGATGCCTCGGTCAGCAGGCGTTCGCGCCATTGCTCGGTGGCGTGCAGCAGCCGGTCCTGCAGCGCACTGGTGGCGCCGATGGCCGCGAGGTCTTGCGTGAGTCTGTCCAAGTCCACCCCGCGCATGAGCTTGCCGATGTAGCGCAGCTGGCGGCGCAGGCCGCCGTGGGCGTTGATGCGCTTGGCCTCGAGCAGGGCAGTCAGTAGTTCATCCGGCAGGTTGAACTTGCGCAACCGCTCTTCCGGCAGTCGCACCAGGCGTTCGCCGGTGGCCTGCAGGGCCTGCATTTCCTGTTTCTTTTGTGTCTTGCTGGGGGAGTGGTCGTCGGTCATGGGGTCATCCGTTTTCCCCATTGTACCCCGGAGGGGAGTGGTGGGGTGAACGCCCGTGTTTTTATTCCAGCTGGATACGCTAGAATGAAAATAGGTCTGGATAGGTCTGGATAGGTCTGGGAAGAAAAGAGTCTTCACGTTACGGTCTGAGGTTTGTATGCCCCACAATCCCATTACGCGTAAATACCCACGGCACTCCTCAGACCTGCCGGTCAAGGTGCTGTTCGAGGAGCTGGTGGCGAGCGAGTCGAGCTATCTCAATAATATCAGCGAGGGTGGATTATCTTTTAATTCCATGCAGCCGCTGGAGGTGGGCGCGCTGGTCAGTATCCGTATCCCGCTCAATAAGCCGGTATTCGATTTTGCCGGCCGGGTGGTGTGGTGCACTAAGAAAGGTCTGGAATACACCATAGGCGTCGAGTTCGTCGGCAGCGACTCGGCCTTCCGTCAGCGTGTGGTGGCCATGGTACAGGGCATCGACAACTACCGTCAGCGAGTGCTTGACACCGAAGGCCGGCAACTGACCAGTCAGCAGGCGGCCTTGGAATGGATCGGCCACTACGCCAACGATCTTTATGACAAGGTGCCTCCATCCAAATAATTGCCCAGGTTGACGGCTAGAATCGCCGGCCATCGGCAGGGGTCAGCCACTGGTCCGTCATGCTGCGAGTGGTTTGCACCCCACAGCGCTATCTTCGTAGAATGAATCCGGTGGCGGGACCCAAGACAGCGATGCGCTTGCTCCCCGGGGTGATCGCCCCAGTGATTCGGGTTTTACCCACTTCGGTATTTCACTGCTTGTGCCAGCGTGCCTTTATCCCCTCCGTTCCTTTAATATAGAGGAGCGGAGTGAACCGCTAGATCCAGAGTCGG
>JAYUBZ010000152.1:0-7410 GCA_043740595.1 Gammaproteobacteria bacterium | reverse complement strand
GTCGCTATCGCTCCTCGCAATGACAATGGGTGACGGACAGGCTGACAATATAGGTCTCAGGATTCATCGCGCAACCCGTAGTGGCGGCGCACAAGATAGCTCGGGCGCTGTTTGGTTTCCAGGTAGATTCTGCCGATATACTCCCCCAGCACCCCTACACTGACGAGCTGCAGGCTGCCAAAAAACAACACCGCCACCAGCAGCGATGCATAGCCGGGGACATCCACGCCACGGATCAAGGTGCGGAGTACGATGAAGCTGGCGTAGAAGAAGGTGAGGGCGGCGCCCGCCATGCCAACATATGTCCAGATTTTCAGGGGCGCGGTGCTGAAACTGGTGATGCCTTCGAGGGCGAGATTCCACAGCTTCCAGCCGGAGAACTTGGTCTTGCCCATGGCCCGCGCATGGCGCGTGTAGTCCACGCTGACGGTCCTGAAGCCGACCCAGGCAAACAGACCCTTCATGAAGCGCTGTCTTTCCGGCAGGCTCTTGAGGGCGTC
Organism: Gammaproteobacteria bacterium; assembly: GCA_043740595.1. Taxonomy (GTDB): domain Bacteria; phylum Pseudomonadota; class Gammaproteobacteria; order Acidiferrobacterales; family UBA6901; genus JANNJF01. Next base: position 6,910 of record JAYUBZ010000152.1, on the reverse strand, counting down.
GACCACGCTGCGATCGATCAGGCGAAAGTCGCCCACGTTCTCGGGAATCTTGACGTGCGACATGCGGTTGTGAAAACGATAGAACAGCGCAGCCGTTTTGCGCTTGATGTATGAATCGGCGCTGCGGTCGGCCCGCCGGGCCAGCACCACCTCTGCGCCTTTTTGCCACTCGGTGATCAGGAACGGTATGAGTTCCGGCGGGTCCTGCAGATCGGCGTCGATGGGAATGACGGCGTCACCGCGGGCGCTGTCGATGCCGGCGGTGAGGGCCGCCTCCTTGCCGAAGTTGCGCGACAGCTCGACCACCTGGAAGCGCGCGTCGCGCCCGACCAGGGCGATCAGCTTGATGAGGGTATCGTCGCGACTGCCATCGTCGATACACACCACCTCGAAGCGTATGTCCGGCACGCCGTCGATGATGGGCAGGATGGCGTGGAAGAAAGACTCGACGCCGTCGCTCTCGTTGAAGAAAGGCACGACGAGGGAGACAAACCTGCGTTTCAGCGCTGCATCGGGCACGTCGTTCATCCTGTGGTCAACCTTCGGGTTTGTCCCATCGTTGACAGGCGCTGAGGGGACGCAGCCCATCATAATGCAAACCCGGCGCCATCGACACTAGTCCACAACAAGTGCCGGATAAGCGGAGCAGGACGGGCGACATCACGGCACGCGTACCCACACGCCGACGCGGTAGTCGCCGGCCACGTAGAATTCCTTCCACTGGTAACGGCTGCCGATCTGTTGGCGGAGGCGGTCGAAAGGGTTGGGTTTCTTGCCGTTTTCCGCGGCGCTCCAGACTATGTAGCGCACCTTGTTGGCCAGCAACCAATCGAGGCTGTCTGGCAATGTGCCGGCATAGAAAGATTGTATTTGAGTGTTGAGCGCCCACACATCCGGTACGTCGCCGCGCCACGCAAGCAGGTGCAGCGGCCAGCCCAGCAGGGCGGGTTTGCCGCTGAACAGCGCATACAAAGTGGTGTTGGTGTAGGCATTGCCGTACTCGTTTTCCAGCACGATGCCCCTGGGCGCATCCTTGAGATAATGGATCAAGTCACGCGTGGCGGGGTCTTGCGTCAGCCAGTAATGACCGGACAAATGGCCCAGGTCGCCCTTGCCGGTGACGACGTAGTAACGCGCCACATCGTAGGCATAAACACTCACCAGCAGCAGCGTGACGGTGGTTGTCCAGCGCACCAAGCGCGCGCTGCTGCCGAGGCACACTGCGCCTAAGCCGACCACGCCGCCACACCAGACCCAACCCCACCACTTCATGGTGGTGTTGGCGCGTTCGTACTTGCCGCCCGTGGGATCGTCGACGTAGACAAACTCGGAGATCAGCAGGATCAGGCCGAAGGTGATGGCCAGGGCGATGCTGAGTTTGCGCGTGCTGGGGTTGATCATTGCCAGGACCATCAGCACCAGCAACGGCCAATGCTGAGCGATGAAGCGACTGAGGGGTGTGTGGTCTATGGTGGCAGTAAACCGGATCGGTGTGTTCTGCGCGTTGACCGCGAAGTCCGTGAGAAAAGGATAGACCAGCGCCAGGGCCGCGACCCCTCCGCCCACCAGCCATACCCAGTCGGGGGGATTTTTCCGCCAGTAGCGATAGCCTATCCAACCCAGTATCAATATTCCATGCAGCGGGAACACCCAGGTGTTGGTCACCAACACCACGGGTATCGTGGCGGCGAGCAACGCCTGCCCGAGGCGGCCGACCGCCTGGGCCTCGATCGCACCTATGAGGGCCAGGGCCAGCAACAACAGGAAATAACCACCGAGGGGCGGATGATAATCGCCGAGAAAAATCTGGTAGCCGAAACTCTCCATTTGTAATTCCCGCGGCTCGAAATCCGGCGTGGGTTTGTCTTCGGGTTTGAGGTGCGGGAACAGCGCCTCTCCCAGGGGCGTGTTGACGCCTTGATCCAGAATTCCGCTGAAGCGCTGGCTGGTGAGCACGCGTTCGCTGGCGTCTGCCTCGATCTTGTCTTGCGCCAGGGTCTTTTGGTGATGAATGATCAAGTGCGTCAGGGGCGAGATGCCGGTGCCTCCGCTCACCAATACCAGCATCAGCAGCCACTTCGCCGGCAGGCGCTGGACGTAACGCCCGATAAACTCCCAGGCCAGGGTGATGGGCAACGCCATCAACAACGAAAAAGCAATATTGTAGGTGTGTCCGGGATCCAATCCGAAAAGTCGGCCCATGAGCGCGGCGGCGTAATGCTGAAACGCATAGTAAAAATCAAACACATGCGGCGGATACCAGTGGTCCAAGGGCGGCAGCCGGCTGCCGTCGAGATAATTGGCGATGAAGTAGAGATCGGTGACCCGCTCGGAGGATGGATAGATCGTGGGGAAGGCGAATCTCCAGGCAAACACATAAAAGAACGCCAGATAGAACACGCCCTCCGCCCACCAGAAGCCGGACTTTGCCAGCTGCGCACGTTGCCGGTAGAGCAGCGTCACGGACACCAGGGTGGCGATGGGCCACAGCCAGGTAAGCCGGCCCAGACCGATAAAGTGTTCGATAAAAAACAGCACCAGGCAGATCAGCAGAATGCCGATGGACCGCGCCAAGGCGAACGGCGGCAGCCAGCGCTGGGCGATGAGCGTTACGCCCGCCAGATTCAGCAGCAGCAATAGCACAGTGCAGGAAAGATAAATGAGATTCATGGCGTTCTTCTACCGCACCCGTCGCGGTACGTGCATAGTCCAAGGTCGTGTCGAGGCCGGTTGATGGTAGTGGCAGGCTCGCTGTTGCGCATCAGTCCCTCCTGACCCACACACCCAGTTCATCGTCGCCGTTTTTCCAAAACGGTTTCCAGTCATAGGCGCTGCCGATCTGGGCCTGTATGCGAGGGCGCGCCGCCGGATCACGCGCCTCGTCGCGCCGCACCCAGACGATGTAACGCACATCGTTCAGGTCCAGCCACCCCAGGGCATTCGTGAGTGTGCCGTGATAGAAGGCACGGGCCTGCTCGGCGTTGCTGTATATAAAGGTCGGATTGCCGCGCCATTGGCCTTCGTGATCGGGCCAGCCCATGGCCGCGGGCTTGCCGGCGAACAAAGCCAAGGCGGAGGTCGGCGTATAGGCGCTCTCGACACCCAGCCCCTCCAGCACCACCCCGTTGGGCGCCGCCGTCAGCCAGCTGAGCAGCTGTTTGTCCACTTGATCCTGTGTCAGCCAGTAGTGACCGCTGATTTTGCCCATGGCACTCTTGTCACCGTAATACCAGTAGGCCGCCATATCGATACTGGCGCTGGACACCAGCAGCAACACCGCCACCGTCATCCAGCGCCATACGCGTCCGGCGCCGAGCAGGATCGGACCGATGCCGAGCAGGATCGCCAGATAGATCCACGACCACCACTTGAGTGCCGAGTTGAAGCGATTGTATTTGTCCCCCAGGGTATCATCCACATAGAACAATTCACTGCCCAGCAACAAAGCCGCTAACAACGTAACCAGTAGCAGGGCGTAACGCTGGCGGCGCATGCGCAGGGCGCCGAGTCCGAGCAGCAGCAGTACCGGCCAATGAATGGCGATGAATCGATTCAACGGGGTGTGGTCCACCGACGTCACCCACCGGATGGGCGCGACCAGGGCCTGCTGGGCGAAATAACTGATGAATGGATAGGTTAATGCCAGGGCGCCAAAACCACCCAGCAGCAAGGCCGGCCAGTCCGGCGGCGCGCGCCGTGCGTAACGGTAGATCACCCAACTCAGCAGCATGGCGGCCTGCAGCGGGAACACCCAGGTGTTGGTGATGAACGTCAGCGGCACGCTGGCGGCGAGCAGCGCCTGCAGGGCGCGCGCTGCTGCGTGGTCTTCGGGTGCGCCGTCGCAGGCGGTTTCCAATCTCGGCCCCTCGAGGAGTGAGAGGCAGGCGAGCGCCAGAAACAGTATTAGGAATCCACCTTGCGAGGCATGGTATTCCCCCTGGAAGGTGGAATAGCTGATGGTTTCGAGGGGCAGGTCGCGCGCCTGGAAATCGGGGCTGGGCAGGGACGCCGCCGAGGGTTGGGGAAAGAGTGTGTGTGTGAGTTTATTCTTGCTCAGTTCCGCATCGAACATCCCGGCAAACCGCACGTTGGCCCAGATGTTGGTGGTGGCGATAAATGCCGGATCACTTCCCGGTTTGGATTGATCCAGAATAAAGTGGGTAAACGGCGCGATACCCGTTCCGCCCAACATGATGGCGTACACCAGCAGGACGCGCGGCCAGCGCGGCGCTTCGATCCGTCCCGTCACGAACCAGGCCAGACTTGCCTGCATCGATAACAGAACCATCGTCGCCATATTCATGGCGTAACCGGTTGTCAGTCCCAGGATGCGACCGAGCAACGCGGCGTCGTACTGCTGGAAGGAATAGTAAAAGTCGAGGCGCTGATCCGGCAGCCAGAAATCCGGCGGCGGCAGGGTGACGCCGGACATATAGCTGGTGATAAAGGCCAGGTCCGTCAGCTGTTCGGCATGGGCATCGATGTTGGGAAACGAGAACTTCCAGAACAGGGCGCTGGCGAACATCAGCATGAACACCGCTTCCTGCCGCCACAGGCCGGTCTTGAGTTCGGCGCGCCAGCGATAAATGACGGCCAAGGAGAGCATGCTGCTGAGGGGCCATAGCCAGGTGAGCCTGCCCAGGCCGATAAAGTGTTCGACAAAGAACAGCAGCAGGCAGAAACCCAAGGCCCCCGCCACCTTGGCGACGGGGTAGTACGGCAGCCACGGCCGTAATAACAGTGCCACACCGGCCAGATTCACCAGCAGCAGCAGGGCCGTGAAACACAAAAAAATCAGGCCCATTGCTTCCTCGGTAATACCCCCAGGAGGACAGTCTTGATTTCCTGGGGCGGCGTGTAGCGGGACGATTCGGGTCTTGGTTTGGCGCGTCTTGTTTTAATCATGCTCGTTCACATGGAAGGTGTTTTTTGCGTCAGGTGTAGCCCGCTTTGTAGTTTTCCCCGGGGAAACAGGCATTGGACAGCACCGCATGCCCTGATCAGGAGTACTTAAAGTCACGCCATCGGGACTTGGATGCGTATTCTTGTCAGGTGTCTCCGCGTCCGGGCCACCGATTCTAATCGGCCTATCGTCAGGGGGGAAGCGTGGTGTGCAGAACAAACCACCCAGGTCCGATTGTCTGCCGATTAAGTCCTTCAATCGGTGTCACCCCGGGCGGTTCGCGCAATCGGGTTAGCGTCGCCGGGTGCAAGAGTGGGCGTAAAAGGTGGTTGATCTCCCGATGAATCCGGAGCAGGCGTGGGGTGCACCGCTGGGGCACTCTCCGGCGGTGCGCATAAGCAATGCTGCGGACCGGTTTCAGGCAGACAGATTGTCCCGGCTGGCATCCACTAACCTGCCTGGAAAGCGGCGGTGGGTGTAGGGCGACGCCGTCATTTATTTGTGCGAATATTTGTGCCTAAAATAAACGCGTCCGGGTCATTACAACAATTAAGAGAGACCACCCGCTAGCGTATCTGCCGGGCTCGCACCCGAGCCGGCGTGCACGGTTACCTATCTAAAATTAACCCGCCTCAGGGGCTGAATATATCGAACAACGTTGCCGTCCACAAAGGTTCGCCGTTCACTCGCATGCGGGTGTACGGCATTCTCAACCTGGTCCTCTTTCTAAACCGCGCGACTTTGATCGTGCCTGGTTTGTGAATCTGTTGGGTGGACATCCCCACCAGTGCAGACCTGTCATCGCCGCGCTGGGTGGGCAATGCCTACCCAGCAACGGTAGTTGCCACGGCGCTATTTAAGCAACATGTCTCATCACTCCTCATTCCGGTGAACCAGTGATCGACGCAGCGCAAAACCAACCGATGATCGATGTGGCAGTGGCGGTGGTGCAGCGCGCCGACGGCCGTGTGCTGCTGGCGCAACGCCCGCATGGCAAACCCTGGGAGGGCTACTGGGAATTTCCCGGCGGCAAGATCGAGGCCGGGGAGGACGCCGCACATGCCCTGGCGCGTGAGCTGCATGAAGAAGTCGGCATCCGGGTCGGACGCGCGTTTCCCTGGCTGACGCGCGAGCATACCTATCCCGACAGGCGCGTACGCCTGCATTTTTTCCGCGTGCCGAGCTGGTACGGTGAACCCCAGGGGCGCGAAGGCCAACACTTGTCATGGCAGGATCCGCAGGCGCTCACGGTTGCACCACTGTTGCCGGCCAATGACAAGGTGCTGGATGCGTTACGCCTGCCACAACTCTATGCCATCAGTCATGTCGCCAGGTATGGCGTTGGCGAATTCATGCTGCGTCTTGCCAGCGCGCTGACGCAGGGTGTGCGGCTGATTCAGGTACGCGAGCCCGCCATGCCGCCGGAGGTGTTTGCTGAGTTCGCCCGGGATGTACTGGTGGCGGCCCATGGGTACGGTGCGAAGGTGTTGATCAGCCGCGACGCGGCGCTGGCGCACCACCTTGGCGCCGATGGTGTACACGTCAGCGGCCGGCAGTTATTGCAGTTGCAACACGCTCCGGACACGCCCATGTGGGCCGCATCCTGCCATGATGCCAACGAGCTGGCGCACGCCGCGAAACTCGGCGCGGATTTTGTCGTGCTGTCGCAAGTACTGCCGAGTGCCACCCACCCGGGGATAGCGGGCATCGGCTGGGATAAATTTGCGCGCTTGACGAAGGACTATCCCGTGCCGGTGTTCGCCCTCGGCGGCATGCGGCGCGAATCTCTGGAAACCGCCATGTGCCATGGCGCACACGGTATCGGTTTACTGGGCGGGATATGGTAGCGGAACGATCCGGCCGCGAAGGGGGCGAGAGGATAAATGTTTAGTAGGAAAATAAAATGGTGTCTACGAGAAGGCATGTCTGCCACGACGACCGAATTCCGCAAGATTGGCGCTGTGATCAGGGCGAAAAGCGAGGCGAGCGGCTATTCAACAACTCCGA
>JAYUBZ010000151.1:0-3507 GCA_043740595.1 Gammaproteobacteria bacterium | reverse complement strand
GTCTTGATGTACAGCTTGCGGGGCATAGACGCCTGGTTGGGCATATAAAGCCGGAGTTTACCCCATCCCGCCCGGCAAAAAAATTCCCCCCGGGGCGGTAACGTTTACAAAGCCCTGGCGCGGGTCTACACCTTCTAAGTAAGCCTTTGTAATTCCGCCCTTTTGCCCTCCCGGTCTGGGCTGCGAACCGTATATTATGGTCTCCCATGGAAATCACCCCTAGCCTGATCATCCGCCCGTCTGCCCTCCAGGACGCCAACCCGGCGGCGTTGAAGTCCTGGCAGGTGGGGCAGATCCTGTCCGCCACGGTGGTGGGGGTATCCACCAACGGGGCGGTGACACTCCGCATCAACAATCTGCTGCTCAATGCCCAGACCTCTCTGTCCCTGCAAACCGGCCAAACCCTAAAACTGGAGGTGGCGCGGGGCGGCGAACAACCGCTGCTGAAAATTGTACTGCCCCCCTCCCCCCAGGATGTTCAGGCTCAAGCCTTGCGCGGCGCCCTGCCACGCCAACTCCCCCTGGCGCCGTTATTGGCCAACCTCGGCAACCTCGCCGCCCGCCTGCAAAACACCAGTGACCCGGCGGGAAAAGAATTGACGCAGCTGGCCCGCCAGGTCATGGACGGATTGGCGGGTAAGAATGATGTCTCCCAAGGCGCGGGGTTAAAACAAGCCGTGTTGAATTCCGGCGTCTTTCTCGAGGCCAAGCTGGCCACGAGTCTTGCTGGCGGTCCGCCCCTGCCAGCGGGAGATCTCAAGGCCGGATTGCTACGGCTGCTGGCGGGACTGCAGGCGCAAACCGCCAACGGCGGCGGGCCGCAAGAGCGTGCCACAACGGACACCTCCGCGGCCGCGCGCGACGCCGGGCGCAGCGCGCCCAGCGCCACACCACCACCGCCACTCCGCGGCGGGCTGCCTCAGGCCCAGGCATCCGTCAGCACCACCTTGGCCGGTGCGACGTTAGCCACGGCGACCACAGAAATGTTACGCCAGACCGAGGGCGCGTTGGCGCGCCTGCAACTCAGCCAGATCGCGTCCCTGCCGAGCGAACAACAGCCGCAACGTCTATGGTCACTGGAGTTGCCGGTGCAGCAGGATCAACGCACGGACCTGTTTCAATTACGCATCGAGGAAGAAGCGTCCGGCACCGCCCGCGACAGCGCCGCTCCCTGGTCGGTGATGCTCGCCTTCGATCTGCCGAGCTTAGGCCCGGTGCATGCACGCATCCTGGTCAACGGACCCCAGGTGTCCGCGACCCTGTGGGCGGAGCACCCCAGCACCGCCGCACTGTTCAACGCCCAGCTGGAGGAACTGCGTGCCGGTTTGCAACGCGCCGGTATGTTGGTAGGACGCATCGCCTGCACCGAGGGGTCACCGACGTCGCCACCCGCATCGCCGGGCAACACACCCTTAGTGGATACTCGTGCATGAAAAAACCTGGCGACCTCGACGATAAGAACAAGAACATCAGCGCCGTTGCCCTGCGCTATGAAGGCGAGGGCGCGCCGCGCATCACCGCCAAGGGCCGCGGGCTAACCGCCGAACGCATACTGGCGTTGGCCGAAGAGCACGGCATTCCGCTGCGGGAAGATCCGGACCTGGTGTATCTGCTGTCGCAGTTGGATCTGGGGGATGAAATACCCGCTACGCTGTACGTGGCGGTGGCGGAGGTGATTGCGTTTGCCTACCGGCTCAGCGGTAAGGTAGCGCCGGGGCAAAAATAACCGGGCGGTTGCTCACTGGAGTCCTTTCGCAGAGTATCTGCCACACGTTGCTGACCGCCTCCCACCCTAATGCGAATGAACCGCCAAGCCGTCGTGGCTGTGTTCAACAATGCGGTGAAACTCCTCGCCGGGCTCCTCCGGCGGGTCAACGTGAACGATAACGGACGACAGGTACGGGAGGTGGTGCATCAATTCATGCCGCACCTCTTTCGCAATGCTGTGCGCCTGCTTGACCGAAAGGTGCGAGGCCACCGACACGTTCAACTCCGCGTGCAGGCGATGACCCAGCCAGCGGGCGCGTACGTCGCTTATCTGCACAACACCGCTGGCGTGGGCGGCGGCATGCCGGATAGTATCGACGATTTCCGGATCGATGCCGTCCAAGGCGCGAGTAAAGACGACCTTGCCCGACTGCCACACGATTTGCATTATGCCGAGGGTGATCAGCAAACCCACAATCGGGTCAGCCAGCGGATAACCGAGCCATACACCGATGGCGCCGAACAACACGGCCAGACTCGCCAAGCCATCCACGCGGGCATGGTAACCATCGGCAACCAGGGCGGCGCTATGGATTTCCTTGCCGACCTTTATACGGAACAACGCGACCGCTTCGTTACCGATGAAACCCACTATCGACGCCGCGACGACGGCCGACAAATAACCGACTGGCTGCGGGTGCACCAGCCGCTGCACGGTTTCATAACCTGCCACTACAGCACTCAAGGCAATGATGATGACGATGCTCACCCCGGCCAGGTCTTCGACCCGACCGTAGCCATAGGTGAATTTTTTGCTCGGTTTCCAACGCGAGGCAGCAAAGGCCATCCACAACGGCAGCGCCGTCGCTGCGTCAGAAAAGTTATGTATCGTGTCCGCCAGCAATGCCACGCTGCCGGATAACCACACGACGACGACCTGAAAGAGGGCCGTAACCAGCAAAATGACAAACGACCATTTGATCGCCCATATCCCACGTTCTGTTGTCGTGATCGTGGGGTCAATGGCACCGTGTTGATGGCGATGCCCTTCCCCGTGCTGGTGCGGGGTTCCACTGTGCTTGTGGCTGTGGTCATCCCATCTCAACCAGGCGGAGAATTTGTGCAGCATGCCAACCTCCTAAAGATACTTCGAGAGCGCTTTGAATTCGCGCAGGGCGACCTTGGGATCCGTGCCGTCTTCTTCTACCAGGCAGTGTTCGATATGATCATGGATCAGTTCGCGCTTCGCGTTGCTGACGGCCTTTTCGACGGCATGCAGCTGCTGCGCCAAGTCGAGGCAGCTTCTGCCATCGGCGAACATGGTGAGGATGGAGCTGAGATGCCCCTGGGCGCGCTTCAGGCGGACGACGATGTCGGTGTGGCTGGCGTGCTTCTTTTTCATAGCCTGTCTCCCGGACGATCAGACGATGACGGCGGAGGGCGCAGCGGGTTTTTTCAGGACGACGAACCAGGCGTAGTTAATGGCGCCCTCATCGACGATCTCGAAACCGGCAGCGCGCGCCATCGTCCGCCAGCCCTCCCTGGAAGTCAGAAAGAACGACAGCGCATTGGCGACGGCGAACATCGCCCAGCCCGGAACCCAGACCGCCATCAAGAAGCGCCCTCCCGGCTTGAGCACGCGGAACGCATTGCGCAGCGCCTGCTGCTTGCCTCGACCGAGGTGATCGAAGACATTCGTGCTGACGACGCTGTCGAAGCTCGCGTCGCCAAAAGGCAAGGCGGTGAGGTCGGCAGTTTTTATTTGCACGCGCTGCGTTAAGCCGGCGATACGCAGATTGC
>JAYUBZ010000150.1:0-5869 GCA_043740595.1 Gammaproteobacteria bacterium | reverse complement strand
ACCATGCAATACCAGGTGCAGGAAATGCTGCGGGCGGAGAAAATTTTCGAGGCCGAGGGCATCGACGAGGAGCTTGCCGCCTACAACCCGCTGATCCCCGATGGCAGCAACTGGAAGGCGACCTTCATGCTGGAGTACGGCGATGAGGCCGAGCGCCGCGTCGCCCTGGCCAAAATGCAGGGCATCGAGGACAAGGTGTGGGTGCGGGTCGCCGGATTTGACCCGGTGTGGGCGATTGCCGACGAGGACATGCAGCGCGACAACGAAGAGAAGACCTCGGCGGTGCACTTTCTGCGCTTCGAGCTGACGCCGGACATGATCCAGACGGCCAAGGCCGGTGCCGCCATCGGCATGGGCATCGACCACCCGGCTTATACTCAGCGGGTCGATCCCCTGCCGTCGGAACAGCGCGCGGCGCTGCTGCAGGACCTGGCTAGTTGACGTAGGGTGGGCATTGCCCACCAGCGTGCCTGAACGGAGCCGTGCATGGTGGGCAATGCCCACCCTACAAAAGCTTGACGGAAGCGGCGGCAAGTCCCTGCACTCCTTGGCCGGTAGTCACCCGACTGTATCGCCTGTACCGGCATTGCAGGCTATAATCCCCGGCCAATGCATATCCAGGTTTATCCAATTAGTACCGCACGCGCCAACCGCGCATGTCTGTCCGACGCGCACATGCGTCTGCGCGCGCCGTCGCTGGCGCACACCGGCATGCACGATCTTTCTTCTCCTCTCTCTGGCGATCCCGGTCTATGAGTAAAAATTACGATTCCTCCGCCATCGAGGTGCTGACTGGCCTTGAACCCGTGCGCAAGCGCCCGGGCATGTATACCCAGACGGACCGGCCCAATCACTTAGCCCAGGAAGTCATCGACAACAGCGTCGACGAGGCCGTCGCCGGCCATGCCACGCGCATCGATCTGGTGCTGTATAAAGACGGATCCCTGTCGGTCACCGACGACGGACGCGGCATGCCGGTGGACAAGCACAAGGGCGAGGGCGTGTCCGGTGTCGAGGTGATCCTGACGCGCCTGCACGCCGGCGGCAAATTCTCCAACAAGAGCTACACCTACTCCGGCGGCCTGCACGGGGTCGGTGTGTCGGTGGTCAACGCCCTGTCCAAGCTACTCGAAGTCAACATCAAGCGCGGTGGCAAGGAATACAAAATCAGCTTTGCCAGCGGCGAGAAAAAAAGCGAGCTCAAGGTGGTGGGCAGCGCCGGGCGCGCCCACGGCACCATGGTGCGTTTTTGGCCGGAGGCGAAGTTCTTCGACACCATCAAGTTCAACGTGCCGCGTCTCAAGCACGTGCTGCGCGCCAAGGCGGTGCTGTGCCCCGGCCTGCACGTCACGTTTGTGCACGAGGCGGATACCAAGGACAACGAGGAATGGCAGTACCAGGACGGCCTCAAGGATTATCTGCTGAGCGAACTCGGCGACAGCGCCATGATCCCAGAGGAGCCCTTCGTCGGTCACATGAAGGGCAATGACGAGGAGTGCGACTGGGCCGTGGTGTGGTTACCGGAGGACAGCGAGCCCATCATCGAGAGTTACGTCAACCTGATTCCCACGGCGCAGGACGGCACCCACGTCAACGGTTTCCGCACCGGGCTGACGGAGGCCTTGCGCGAGTTCTGTGAGTTCCGCAACCTGCTGCCGCGCGGTGTAAAACTCGCGCCGGAGGATGTGTGGGGCAAGGCGAGTTATGTCTTGTCCCTCAAGATGCGCGACCCGCAGTTCACCGGCCAGACCAAGGAGCGCCTGACCTCGCGCGATGCCGCGGCCTTTGTCGGCGGTGTCACCAAGGACGCCTTTGGCCAGTGGCTGGCGCAGCACGTGGCGGATGCCGAGCGCATTGCGCAGCTGGCCATCGACAACGCCCAGACACGGCTACGCGCCGGCAAGAAAGTGGAGCGCAAGAAAATCGCCAGCGGTCCGGCCCTGCCCGGCAAGCTCGCCGATTGCAGCAGCCAGGATCTGTCGCGCACCGAGCTGTTTCTGGTGGAAGGCGATTCCGCCGGCGGCTCCGCCAAGCAGGCGCGCGACCGGGTGTTTCAGGCCATCATGCCGCTGCGCGGAAAAATATTGAATACCTGGGAGGTGGATTCCGGCGAGGTGCTGGGCTCGCAGGAAGTGCACGACATCGCCGTGGCCCTGGGTGTGGATCCCGGTTCCGACAAGATGGACGGCCTGCGCTACGGCAAGGTGTGTATCCTGGCGGACGCGGACTCCGATGGCGCGCACATCGCCACCCTGTTGTGCGCGTTGTTCATGCGCCACTTCAAGCCGCTGGTGACGGCGGGCCACGTGCACGTCGCCATGCCGCCGCTGTTCCGCATCGACGCGGGCCAGGAAGTGTATTACGCCTTGGACGAGGCGGAGAAGAAAGGCATGCTCGACCGCATCGCCGCGGAGAAACCCCGTGCCAAGATCAGCGTCACGCGCTTCAAGGGCCTGGGCGAAATGAATCCGCTGCAACTGCGTGAGACCACCATGGACCCGAACACCCGCCGTCTGGTGCAGTTATCCATCGAACCCGGTGACAACACCAACAAGATTATGGATATGATGCTGGCGAAGAAACGCGCGCCCGATCGCAAGGCCTGGCTGGAAAAGAAGGGCGACAAGGCGGAAGTGATTTGAAAAATGCAGGGCAGGTTACGCCTGGGGAGCTTTTGAACAAGCGGTATAAGCTGTCACGCTACGTCCCCTCTCCGTGCGGGTTATGCCTCCCCGAAGGGGGCTGTGGGAGAGGGGACAGGGTGGGGGAAGATGCATAATTATCCCCCCCTCACCCTAACCCTCTCCCCCCGAAATGCACGGGGGGAGAGGGAATGTTCAGGGGTTTTCTGGCGGCAGTGGTAGGGTGGGCATCGCCCACCAGCGCAATTTAAAAAGGCATCAAGACACAACGGTGGGCACGGCCCACCCCCACGGTAAAGGTAAGCAATGGCCAAGAAGCCACCGAGTAAATCCAAGGCAGCAAAAAAGAAACCCGCCGGCCAGCGCCTGAAGTCGCAGCCGGTGGAGGCGCGCCCGCGCATCATCGACGTCGAGCGCCTGCCCATGGCGACCTTCACCGAGAAGGCCTACTTGGATTATTCCATGTACGTGGTGCTGGACCGCGCCCTGCCCAATATCGCCGACGGCCTCAAGCCGGTGCAGCGGCGTATTATCTACGCCATGTCGGAACTGGGACTCGGCGCCAGCTCCAAGCACAAAAAATCCGCGCGCACCGTGGGTGACGTGCTCGGCAAGTTTCATCCCCACGGTGACACCGCGTGTTACGAGGCCATGGTGCTCATGGCGCAGCCCTTCAGCTATCGCTATCCGCTGGTGGACGGCCAGGGCAACTGGGGCTCGCCCGATGACCCCAAGTCCTTCGCCGCCATGCGCTACACTGAGTCACGCCTGACGCAATTCTCCCAGGCGCTGCTGTCGGAGCTTACCCAGGGCACGGTGGACTGGTTGCCGAATTTCGACGGTACCCTGGAGGAGCCGCGCGTAATGCCGGCGCGCCTGCCGCACGTACTGCTCAACGGCACCATGGGCATCGCCGTGGGCATGGCCACGGACATTCCGCCGCACAACGTGAAGGAAATCGCCTCGGCCTGCGTGCACCTGCTGGAGAAACCGGACGCCTCGGTGGCGGAGTTATGCAAGCACGTGAAGGGCCCGGACTATCCGACGGAAGCGGAGATCATCACGCCCAAGGCGGAGATCCGCGCCATCTACCAGACCGGCAACGGCTCGATCCGCGCCCGCGCCCGCTGGGAAAGCGAAGACGACAACATCATCATCACCGCGCTGCCGTATCAAGTATCGGGCTCTAAGATCCAGGTGCAGATCGCCGACCAGATGATTCAAAAGAAGTTGCCCATGGTGGAGGATTTCCGCGATGAGTCCGACCACGAGAATCCCACGCGCCTGGTGATCGTGCCGCGCTCCAACCGCGTTGATCGCGTGGAGCTGATGGCGCATCTGTTCGCCACTACCGATCTGGAACGCTCCTATCGCGTGAATCTCAACATGATCGGGCTGGCCGGCCGGCCACGGGTCTACAACCTCAAGGACCTGCTGACGGAGTGGTTGCAGTTTCGTACCGAGACGGTACGCCGGCGTCTGCAGTATCGCCTCGACAAGGTGTTGGCGCGCCTGCACATCCTGGACGGCATGCTCATCGCCTACCTCAATCTGGACGAGGTGATCCGCATCATCCGCGCCGAGGAAGAGCCCAAGCCGAAGTTGATGAAGCGCTTCAAGCTCACCGAGATCCAGACCGACTACATCCTCGACACGCGTTTGCGCCACTTGGCCAAGCTGGAGGAGATGAAGATCAAGGGTGAGCAGAAAGAATTGGCCGAGGAGCGTGACGGACTGGAGAAGGTGCTGGGTTCCCGCACCCGCTTGAAGAACACGGTGCGCGACGAGCTCATTGCCGATGCGGAGATCTTCGGCGATGCGCGCCGTTCGCCCATCGTCGAGCGCGAGGCCGCCAAGGCCATCGACGTTACCCAGCTGCTGCCGACGGAACCGATCACCGTGATTCTGTCGGAGAAAGGCTGGGTGCGCTCTGCCAAGGGCCACGAGATGGACCCCACAGCGCTCGCCTATAAAGCCGGCGATGGCTACCAGCAGGCGGCGCGTGGCATGAGCAATCAACCGGTGTTATTCCTCGACTCCACCGGACGCACCTATTCCATGCCGGCGCACAAGCTGCCCTCGGCGCGCGGCCTGGGTGATCCACTGACGGCAACCTTCAACCCACCGCCGGGCGCGAGCTTCGTCGGTGTCATGATGGGCCAGCCGGAGGATTTATATCTGCTGTCGAGTGATGCCGGTTACGGATTCATCGCCAAACTCGAAGACCTCATTGCCAACAAGAAGGCCGGCAAGGGAGTGATGAAAGTATCGAAAGGCGCCAGGGCGCTACCGCCGCAGCGGGTGCAGAACCTGGACGAAGATTGGATCGCCGCCGTCACCACCCAGGGCCATCTGCTGGTGTTCATGTTGGCGGAGCTGCCGCAGATGCCCAAGGGCAAAGGCGACAAGATCATTAATGTGCCAAGCGCCAAGGTGGCAAGTCGCGAAGAATTCATCGCCGGAGTCGCCGTGTTCCAGGAAGGGCAGGCGCTGGTGTTGCGCACCGGTAAGGGCGAACTCAAACTAAAGGCCGGTGCCGAGATTGACCACTATGTGGGCGAGCGGACCTTGCGCGGGTTGAAGTTGCCCAGGGGGCATCAGGAAGTGAAGCGCATTGACACCGAAGTGAAGAAGTAGATAACACGCCGCCGTCCAGCTGCATGCTGGGCGGCGGACTGCCTGAAGTGTGAGAGCAAGCCACCCCACTTCAACTGCATCCCTCAGCGACGTGAGCCACTCCATGATGCCGCGCAAGAAAAAAGACGAACTCACCGCACTGCGGAATCTTGGGCCAAAGTCCGCGACCTGGCTGCACGCAGTGGGCATTCATACCCGCGCGGACCTGGAGCACTTGGGTGCGGTCAGGGCCTATCTGCAGGTCAAGCGCGGCGGATTTAATGCGACCTTGAATCTGCTCTATGCCCTGGCAGGTGTGCTGCTGGATGTGCGTTGGAACAAATTACCCCAGGACGAGCGCAGCCGGCTCATTCTGGAAGTGGATGCGATAGAGGAAGCGCAGAAAAATAAGAAGTAGAGTGCGGCCCGAATGGCACTTGCTTAAAACCTTGAGCGTCCAGGGTGCGGATCGCCCACCCCACGAACCGCTGTCTAGGGAAGCTCTGATTAAGTCCCCACTGTCATTTCGACCGAAGGGAGAAATCCAGTAACAGCATGATGACGCTGAACCATCTCAATGTCAGATTTCTCGCTGCGCTCGAAATGACAAC
>JAYUBZ010000149.1:0-6273 GCA_043740595.1 Gammaproteobacteria bacterium | reverse complement strand
CTATATCGTCGGCGGGGATGTTCTCCACACCCTGGTGCCTGCAGCGTGTTGTAGTCTGCTCATTATATGAGCTATAGTCAGGGAGAATATGTCAAAAATTTGCCACATGTTCTATGTAGTTATCAGGTGTTTAGAATAAATTTTGAATGTGTTTTCACTGGTTATTGATGACTATGCCGTCGTGGCACAGGGAACGCCACACATTCCGATTGATTAAGTAGGCAATTAAAAAGTGAGAGGAACTATCCAATGAAGAAATGGTTGGTCAGAGCCCTGGCGACGGGTATTTGCCTGAGTGCAGGGGATGTGTATGCCGTTCAGGGCATTACGCTGAATGGCTTTTTAACGGCCGGTGCCACCTACAGTGGCACGCAGGTGACGCCGGGCGGAGGTAAGGTTTCCCAAGACGGGGACATCACCAATAACGTCGGTTTTTCCAACGACAGCCGCCTGGGCATCCAGATCTCGGCCAAGGTCAACCCGAAGGTGGATGTGACCGGGCAGTTGCTGGCGCGTGGCCGTGCAGCCAACTACAACATGAAGGCCGATTGGGCATTCGTGACCTACCACGTGAACGACCCCCTGGCGATACGCGCGGGAAAAGTAAAGCTCACCACCTTCCTGATCTCGGACTACATCGAAGTGGGCTATGCCTATCCCTGGATACGCCCACCGCAGGAGGTGTACAGCGCCAACCCCATCTCCACGATCAACGGCGTGGACATGATGCTGCGTCTGAATCTGGGCGATGCCACTTTCCTGTTCCAGCCGTATTACGGAACCAGTCAAGGCTCGCAGGCATTGGTGCCGCAGGAGGCGTTTGTGCTGTTTCCGTCGGCTAGCAGACCTCCTGCCGGCAGTGTGGTGTACGCTGACTTCAGCGCAGACCGCATGGTGGGTGTGAATATGAGCCTGGGTACGGATGTGTTCACCGTGCGTGCCGGTTATCTGCAGACCCTAGTGAGCGCGCCGGCGTTTCAAGTAAAGGAAGACAACGTGAAGTTCAGTAGCGTCGGTGGCACCCTCGACTGGCACAACGTGGTCTTGTATGGCGAATACTTTCAGCGGGAGATCGGAGGCTTTGCCAACTTCGCGTTCCCCAATCAGAAAGGCTTCTACACTACAGTCGGTTATCGCATCGGTAAATTTCTGCCCAACGTGACTTACGCCAAGCTGGACAAGAATGTGCAGGCCGGGGAAGTGGGTAAATCGTTACAACAGGCCTCGACGACCCTGGGTTTGCGTTATGAGTTGGGCACGGGTGCGGCGCTCAAGCTCGAGGCCCAGCAGATCAAGCCGGAAAAGGGGACACGCGGCCTGCTCATTGGCGTCCCGGATAACAACAAAGCCATGGTCTATGGCGTCGCCATTGATGTAGTGTTCTAGGAGCCAAGCAATGCGAATGTCATTAATCAAATGGTCCAGTCTGGTTTCGTTGATCCTGTTTTTGAGCGTATCCAGCGTCGCACAGGCGGGCGTCGCCGTCATTGCCCATCCCAACAACCCATTAGCCGGCATCACCCAGGAGCAGTTGGCGCGCATCTACCTGGGTAAAACCAGCGAATTCCCCAATGGGGCGCCGGTCACGGCGCTTGATCTGCGCGAGGGCAGTGTCACCCGGACTAAGTTCTATAAGAGTATTACTGACAAAAATGAGGCTGACCTCAAGGCTTATTGGTCCAGGCTGCTGTTTACCGGGAAGGCGCAGCCGCCAAAAGAAATGAACGATGATGAGGCGGTAAAAGACTGGGTATCGAAGAACCCCGATGCCCTGGGTTACGTGGATGGCAAGTCGTTGGACAAATCGGTGAAGGTCTTGCTGATCCTTCCCTGAGCAACGCTGGTTATTTCACTGCACAAAAAGCCCGGCCATAGCCGGGTTTCTTGGTGTTGGTTGCGTCACTGGCAAGTGGATAGAAACTTCGCCTGTGGACCTTTGCAGGGGTTGGTCGTGAACCCTTCCGAATCATTATTATCCTTCGAGTCGGCGGCGGAGCCTTGCGGGGTTTTTTCATTGGCGGGGGGAGTGCCCGCAGGTGGGGTTTTGGCGCCCGCAGTCTTAGGGTTTTTTGTTGAGTTGGTGCTGGTGCTGGTGGTTTTTGGCATGCCCGCCTCCCCCGTCGCCTTGCGCGCTGCTTCCGCAGCGCGGGCCTTGGCCTTGGCAGCCGCCTCCACTTCCTCTTGCTGCTTCACTTTAGCCAGCTCAGCGGCTTTGGTTTGTTCAGTAGCCTTGGCTTGCTCTGCGGCCTTGGCTTGCTCTGCGGCCTTGCGTGTCGCTTCTGCGGTTGCGCGGGCCTTGGCCTTGGCAGCCGCCTCCGCTTCTTCCTGCTGTTTCACTTTGGCGAGTTCAGCGGCCTTGGCATCGGTGTCAGCACGTTCTTTTGCCTTGCGGGCGTTTTCCAGATTCTTATCCCAATTGGCCAGTTTTTCCTCGGCCTTGGGGTTGCCCAGCTCAGCGGATTTTTTGTACCAAAGCAAGGCCTGTTGCATATCCTGGGGGGTGCCGAGGCCTTTCTCGTACATTTCCGCCAGATAATACTGGCCGGCGGGATCGCCGCTCTTTGCCAAAAACTGTTGAACCTTGAAGAGTCTGGCCTCTGCAGGGTCAGAATCGTCGGCCTGCACAGCAGACAGACCAAACAGAAGCGTAACAACTACGAGCAGTGCATAGAATCTTTGCATGGCTTGCTCCGATTGTGTCAGTTTACAAATACGGTTAGATCAGGGCTAAATCGATCCGATAGTTTTAGTTTTAACGATTTAGAAGATGCCTTACTTCGCAAAGTGCAGGCTGTAGCGTTTATCCTTGATGCAGGTAAGCGCTTTGTCACTGTTGGCTTTACAATCGAGGCGACGTGCCGGCTCCTGCCAGCCGAGTTTTACAGCAATATCGGCGGCCCCGTCCTTGTCCTGGCTCGGTGCAGGTTTGTCAGCCTTGCCGATATCCGTCACATTGTAGAGATAGTCGATATCGAAGGAGCCGTCTTTGGAAAAGTTGGTCAGTGTCGCTTTGACTGTATAGGTTAGTAACGAATTGCCGACGGCCCGTTGCAGCTCCTGGGAAAAGCACACCACTTCGTCAGTGCCCGATTGCAGGCAGCTGGTCTTTACAGAGGGGAGATATTCCGCCGGACTCGGTCCGCGTCTCCATACCCCTTTCATGATGATGTCCATGGCATTGACCGCCGGTTCGGGAGGCGCCTTCGCCGCAATCTGTACGGGAGCGATGGGCTCAGGTGCTTTAGTCGCAGATATAGCGACCTTGGCGGCCGGTGTATGCGTCACCGTGGCGGGGGATGGCGCCGGTGGACGCGGCACGACGACCGCAACCGGTGCTGTTACAGTGGCGCGCGGGCTGCTGCTGGGTTTCGCCGGTGCATGGGTAGTCGCGTGGGTTTCATGCATCCGCGGCGGTGCACTTTCTTTTTTCTCAACATTCTTCTCAGTGTGGGTATTTTCCACTGCGCCAGCGGGATGCAGATGATCCTCCATTTTTTGCATGGCGAGCGGGTGGCCTTGTGCCGCCGACTTGGCAAACCATTCGTAGGCCCTGACCTCGTCCTTTGGTACCCCAACGCCGGTTTCGTAGCGCGAACCGACAACAAATTGGGAATTCATATCGCCTTCATTCGCGCGTTTCAGGAAATAGTTGAATATTCTGGTTTGCACGTCTTCCGGATCGGCGGCATGCACTGGCGCAATCGCCATCAATAAGAAAAATACGAGTGAGATTTTGAACATTTTCTTTTTTCTACCCCCAATGAAATTTCACCCACGGCAGACATGTAAGTGTCAATGTGATTAGCTAATTAATACCGCGGACCTGCCTTGGTGAGCCAATTGCCGCGTCACATATCTTAAAAGCCTGCAAAAAAAGGGCCAACGACGCCGCAAGATTTTACCCATGGCAGCGCTCACTGTCGACGTGATGGGCGACCACTCCTCGATACCTAACACTATAGAAGAGATGCACGGCATAAATAGGGCTCATACGGCAACATATTTTCCAGAAGGTATGCAAGAATAGGGCCAAAGGCCCTATTCTGCCGTCGGCCGGTAGGCCCCAGCGTTTCGTCCCAGGCCTGAATTGGCTGTATGTGAAAGCCCTCTGTCCGATCAGAATGTAGCTGTATATGATCGAGCAACTTCCGAACTGATCCTTCACCTGAGCTGTTTAGACCTATGCGACCCTTGTTCGGCTTGATTCTAATGCTGTCTTGCTTGACGGCATGCACCACCCTGTCGACAACCCTGCCCGCGAATCTCCCGCAGGCAAAACCGCGCATAGCGCTGGTTTTGGGCGGTGGCGCGGCCCGTGGTTTCGCGCACGTGGGCGTGATTCGCACCCTGGAACAGGAAAAGATACCCATTGATCTCCTGGTGGGCACGAGCGTCGGCAGCCTGATCGGGGCGATCTACGCCCACGATGGCAACAGCTTCGAGCTGGAGTGGACCGCATTCTCCCTGGAAAAAAGCGATCTTCTGGATTACACCCTGTTGTCCTCCTCCATGGGGCCGGTAAAGGGGGAGAGGTTGGAAGAGTTTGTGAAGGCGAAGGTGCCGGTGGTGAACATCGAGGATCTGCGCATTCCCTTCGCCGCCGTGGCCACCGATCTGAACTACGGGACGCGCGTTGTGCTCGACCGTGGCCCCCTGGCCCGCGCGGTGCGGGCGAGCTGCTCCATCCCCGGGGTTTTCCAGCCGGTGTCGCATCAGGGTAAGTTGCTGGTGGATGGCGGTGTGGTGGACAACATTCCCATCGATGTGGCGCGCGAGCGCGGCGCGGATATTGTCATCGCCGTGGATATCAGCGAGAACGTGGTCAATAACAATATCACCAATCTGGTGGACGTGACCCTGCAGGCGGTGAACATTATGTTCAAGGAAAATACGAGTCAGAAGAAGCTGGCGGCGGATGTGTTGATCACGCCGGACGTGGGCAATGTGGCCATGATGGACTTTACCCAGAAAAAACGCTGCATGCAGGCGGGCATCGATGCCACGCAACGTGCGATACCCGCGATACACCAGGCAATCGATGACTGGACGGCTAAACAGTTGCGCAAGGCGGCGCAAAAAAAATAACGCATGGAGAAGCGCAACGGTGGCGGCATGAACAACCCGGGTGATAAAGGTTCGCAGGCACAACCCAACGGCATCGCCGATGTATTCAATCTGATCGCCGCTGGCTACGACCGCGAGGCCTTGCGTTTCTTTCCCTATGCCGCTGACCGGTTGATAGCCCGCCTCAAACCGGGACGCGGCGTAAAAATACTCGACATCGCGACCGGTACCGGCGCAGTGGCACTGGCCGCAGCACAGGCGGTGGGCACGACAGGACGGGTCATCGGTATCGATTTCGCCGAGGCCATGCTTGAGCAGGCGGAAAGAAAGATCCGCCAGTTTGGCATCGGCAATATCGATCTGCATACGATGGACGCCATGCATCTGGATTTTCGCGCCGCTTATTTTGACTCGGTAGTGTGTTCCTACGGTCTTTTCTTTCTCCCGGACATGACCGCCGCGCTGCGTGAATGGCAGCGTGTGCTGAAGCCATCCGGTGGTTTGATGTTTACCAGTTTCGGCGCGGCGGCGTTCCGCCCGATGATCGATCTTTTTATGGCGCGTTTCGAAGGTTATTGTCAAGGCGCCCGCCCGGTAGCGGCGTCGAAGCTGAACACGGCGGAACTGTGCCGCGACGTGTTGGTCTCCGCCGGTCTCACCGACGTGGAGGTGGCGGGCGAGCCCCTCGGATATCATCTCAAGGGCGCTACGGACTGGTGGGAAGTGGTCTACAACAGCGGTTTGCGCGGCCTGCTCGATCAGTTGCCGGCAGATGACCGCTTCATCTTTCAACGGGAACACATGCAGGAGGTGGGGCGCTTGGTTACCGACCAGGGCCTGTGGCTGAATGTGGAGACGTTGTTTTCCTTCGGGCGCAAACCAGTGGCATGAGCGCCTGCGCGTGACGCGCGCAGCATGCCTATACTTAGCCCTGTCTCCCATGGACACGGGGTTCCATGGATTGCCGTCGGGAGGGTAAGTGATTTACACCATAGCGCGTATTGCCTGGTTGTTGGTCTGTTGGATCGAATTGATCATCCTGACGGCCGTTCTGTACTTCCTGACCTATTTGCCACGGGCTTGGTTGCGACCGTTCTATCACCGGTTATTCAGAATCTGGTGCAATTTTTTTGTGCGCGCCCTGGGCGTGGATCTGCGCCTGCATCAGAAAAACCAAAAGCCGTTGCCGGCGCATTTTATTCTCATCGC
>JAYUBZ010000148.1:0-1653 GCA_043740595.1 Gammaproteobacteria bacterium | reverse complement strand
CGGCCGCGGTCTCGCCGTGGTGGTGGCGACCGGTGGCCGCACCGAGCTTGGTAAAATCGCACTGCTGCTGCACGCGGCCGAAGACATCCGCACCCCGCTGCAGAGCCGCCTCGCGCGCTTCGGCCGCGTCATCGCGCTGGCGGTCATCGCGCTGTGTGTGCTCATGTTTGTGGTCGGCGTGCTGCGCGGCGAGCCGGTAGTCCGCATGTTGCTGACCGCCATCAGTTTGGCGGTGGCGGCGATACCGGAGGCCTTGCCTGCGGTCGTCACCATCTCCCTCGCCCTGGGCGCCGCGAAGATGGTGAAAAAAAATGCCCTGGTCCGCCGGCTGCCGGCAGTGGAAACCCTCGGCTCGGTGACCTACATCTGCTCCGACAAGACCGGCACGCTCACGCTGAATAAAATGCACGTCGAGGAGTTGTATGCCGATGGCCAGCTGATCAGGGACCACGACACCGATGCCCATCATGGACCGGTCTGGCAGACACTGTTCCACGCCCTGGCCTTGAGCAATGATACGGTCCGGGACGACAAGGGTGAGCCCGTGGGTGACCCGACGGAGATCGCGCTGACTCTCGCGGCCGAACACGCCGGCTATTTGAAGAGCGACTTGAACGAACAGTTGCCGCGCATCGCCGAGATCCCCTTTGATTCCGACCGTCAATGCATGACCACCCTGCACAGCGACCCTACCGGCGTCATCGCCTTCGTCAAAGGCGCACCGGAAAAAGTGTTAGCCGCATCGCGTGCCGTGTTGACCCGGTCTGGCCCGGTACCCCCCGACACGGCGCACCTCATCGCCACCGTGGAACGCATGGCGGACGAAGGCTTGCGGGTACTGGCCCTGGCGGTGCGCCACTTTCCCAAACTACCGGATGATATTTCAGCCGGGGCAATCGAACAGGATCTTACCTTCCTCGGTCTCGTCGGGATGCTGGACCCGCCGCGCAATGAGACAAGAGAGGCGGTGGCCCTGTGCCAGTCCGCCGGCATCATCCCGGTGATGATCACCGGCGATCATCCCGCCACCGCACGCGCCATCGCGACGCGCATCGGCATCCTGGAGCAAGGCGGGCAGGTACTCACCGGCAAGGACCTGGCACAGATGACGGATGCACAGATGAAAGCGGCCTCTGGCAAGGTACGCGTTTACGCGCGCGTCTCACCGGAACAGAAGATCGATATCGTCCAGGCGCTGCAGGGCTCCGGCGAATTCGTCGCCATGACCGGCGACGGCGTGAACGACGCGCCGGCATTGAAACAGGCCAACATCGGTATCGCCATGGGCATTACCGGCACCGATGTGGCCAAGGAGGCCAGCGACATAATCCTGCTGGATGATAATTTCGCCACCATCGTCTCGGCGGTACGCGAGGGGCGGCGCATCTTCGACAACATCCGCAAGTTCATCAAGTTTGTCATGACCGGCAACTCCGGCGAGATTTTCACCATTTTTCTCGCACCGTTCCTGGGCCTGCCTATCCCCCTGCTGCCGATACACATCCTCTGGGTTAACCTCGTCACCGACGGCCTGCCGGGGCTGGCGCTGTCGGTGGAAAACGAGGAGAAGGGCATCATGCGCCGACCGCCGCGGCCGCCGGACGAAAGTATCTTCGCCCGTGGCATGTGGCAGCACATACTCTGGGTCGGGTT
>JAYUBZ010000147.1:0-3123 GCA_043740595.1 Gammaproteobacteria bacterium | reverse complement strand
GCCTTAAGTAGGTGCCATTCGCGTCCGACATTGTAAAAACCACAGCCCGGATACATCAACCACAACACGTCTTTAAACTTTGCTTTGCCAAGTCCTGGGCGTGCCCCATGCGCACGAATATTTAACGGGGTTTCGCTTGAAAAGACGCCATCTTTTACAACAGGTGCGTCGCACAAGAGCGATCGTGCGCATGGAACACGCGGGTTGACTAACGGATAAGGGTATCGCACACCACCGAGGTAAGCGTGAAAAACTTTTTACCTACCGTCACGTTAGTCTCGGGGCAGCGTGGAAAGTCGACGGTCATGATATGGGCGATGTAATCGCCGGGCGGCAGGCTCACGATGAAGGCGCCGTGTGCATTGGTGACCGCCGTACCCACGACCGATCGATTGGCGTTGAGGATTTGTACTATGGCGCCGTCATAGGGCTTGTCGCAGGGCACGCCTGCCTGGCATACGGGCATGATGGGTGAGAGCGTTACGTGTCCTGCCACCCCCGGGCCGTAACCGGGCACGACTATCCCGGCCCTATCGTCCGCTGCGGCGAGCGCCGCCTGTGCAGGCAAGCTGCTTGTGGCGAGGCCCAGTGCAATCACGCTCAAAACCGATGTAAAGGAAAAGAAATCAGCCGTCCTTTTGTTCATAGTAGCCTCCGTATTAAATTAAGTGTCATGGATTTCGTGTTGCTTCAGTCAAACGATCCTGAGCAGCGGTCGGCGCTGGCCGATACAACCCTTCACAACCAGGACTACCGTGGCGGGAACTCAATAATCGTATCCACAGGCACGTACGGTTGTAAACAACGCGCCGACCGATGGAGCACCGTGGGATATTTTACCAAACTTCATACTTCATAATTACGGGCGAACCGGGGTTCCCGCGCTTACCAAACAACCGTGGTACATGGCAAACCGGGGCGGATTGATTGATCAGGGCGATCCAATTCTATGATAAAGATCACCCGGACCAAGAAGAGCGCTTTGTCATGCGCGGTGTGAGCATCCAATCCAGGATACTCGTGGCATGCCATTGTGAACGACGGGCGGGCGAGGTAATTCGAATCATGTCTGCGCGGAAGGCGGCCAGCCTTGAACGTAAACACTGTCGGGGGTGAAGCACGGCAGGTTGGGGTGTATGAGGAACCCCAATTAGGATGCACCAGGTAATGTTGGGGTTCGCGATGCTCACCCCAACCTACCGCATTGCAGCGATTCTCATAGGGTGGGCATCGCCCACCAGCGGAAGCCATCGACGCCCCGTGTGGTGGGCAATGCCCACCCTACGCTTACTATTCCTTCGTCATGCGACACGCATTCTCGCGCCGGTACATCTCTTCTATCTCTTTGGCGTAGCGCTGTTCGATCCTATTGCGCTTCGGCTTCAACGTCGGCGTCAGCAATTCGTTTTCCACGGTCCACGGCTCGGCGATGCGCG
Organism: Gammaproteobacteria bacterium; assembly: GCA_043740595.1. Taxonomy (GTDB): domain Bacteria; phylum Pseudomonadota; class Gammaproteobacteria; order Acidiferrobacterales; family UBA6901; genus JANNJF01. Next base: position 1,687 of record JAYUBZ010000147.1, on the reverse strand, counting down.
CCAGGTGATGGATCCTGGCGTAACCGGGGAAGCTGCTGAGCTGCGCATTCGCCCGTCGGCAGAGTTCGTTCCTGTCTTGCACGCGACTCACCGCCAGCAGGCCCAGATGACTGCGTCCCTCTCCCAGGACCAGCACCTGCTCGAACGCCGGGTCCATGAGTATCGCCTGTTCGGCATCGGACGGCGGCACCTTCTCGCCGTTGCTGAGCACGATGATGTCCTTGGCGCGGCCGGTGATGTAGACCCTGCCGTCCTTGATGCGCACCAGGTCGCCGGTGTGGAGCCAGCCGTCCGGGTCGATGGTCTCCGCGGTGGCCTGCGGATTGTTCCAATATCCCAGCATCAGCGACGGCCCGCGCACCAGCAATTCCCCGCCCGGCAGGGTTCTGACTTCCACGCCTTCCAACGGCCGGCCCACGGACAAGGGATCGTTATCACCCGGGCGGTTGGCGCTGATGACCGGCGAAAACTCGGTCATCCCGTAACCCTGCAGGATGGGCAGGCCGAGCCCGATGAAGGTGCGCGCCAGTTGCGGCGCCAGCGCCGCGGCGCCGACCACCAGGATGCGTATGCGTCCGCCCAGACGCGCGCGCAACTTGTGCGCCACCAGCCGGTCGAGCAACGGCCACAACCTGTCCTCCCAGCGGGAACTCCGCCGGGTGAAGCGCTTCCAGCCGATGTCCACGGCCAGCTCAAACAACCGACGCTTGAGCGATCCCGCGGGCAGCCCTTCCTGCACCTTGGCGTAAATGCGTTCGAAGATGCGCGGCACGCACACCGCCAGGGTCGGGCGCTGACTCTGAAAATCCTCTCCCAACTCCGGTATGCCGCGCGCATAAATGGTCTGGGCGCCGATGGCCATGGCCGCGTAGTAACCCACGCTGCGTTCGAACGTATGCGACAACGGCAGAAAGGATAGAAAGCTGTCTGTCTCATCCACCCCGGTCACGGCACCCAGGCAACCGTTGGTGTTGCTGAGGATATTGCGGTGGCTGAGCATCACTCCCTTGGGACGGCCGGTGGTGCCGGAGGTGTACACCAGGGTCGCCATCTCCGTCGCGCGCGCCGCGCCGGCCTCGGGGTTGCCGCCGTCGGCGGGCAGCCATTTGTCGAGGCCAATGGCGACGGCGTCATCGCCGGCGGTGTTGTTGACATACACCACGCGTTTGACCATCGGCGTCTGCGCACGCAGCTGCGGCCACAATGCCCCATCCTCCAGCAGCAGCAGGGCAACCTCGCAATCATTCAGGCACCAGGCCATGTTGTCCGGCCGGTCGTTATAAAACAGCGGCACCACCACCAGCCCCAGGCCCAGGGCCGCCTGATCGAACAATACCCATTCGATGCGATTGCGCATGCAGATGCCGACGCGCGCGCCTGGTCGCAGGTTCTCCTTGTGCAAGGCCACCTGCCAGCGCGCCACTTCGCGCGCGACCTCGCCCCAGGTCATGTCGTGCCACACACCGTCACGGCACTGACGATAGGCCGCCGCGTCCGGCGTCTGGCGCACGCGCTCGACAAACAGTTGCGGTATCGTGGTGTCGGGGGTAATCGGTATACGCATAACCTAACTCCGCATGATGCTACGGCGTTCCAGCAGACCCACCTTGCCCCAGCCCTGGTCCGGTTGAAAACGCGCACCGTACTCGCCCGCCAGGCGCGTCAGGGTATTGCAGATACCGGTCTC
>JAYUBZ010000146.1:0-3639 GCA_043740595.1 Gammaproteobacteria bacterium | reverse complement strand
CGCCGCCGCTTGCTATGCAGGGGCAACGACCTTCCGCATTCTTAAGGAGTGAGATGGTGCGGCTTTTCAGGTATCCCGCCATTAACAGCGGGATCAGTGGTTAAGAGGTCCCGTTTTCCTTGCGGGGACGATGCTGATTTCATATAAGGCATCATTGTTGAAGAAAAAGCTGATGCCTAGCGCGTGGTAAAACACTTTGTTGACGGCTTCGGCATCCGGCACGCCGTAGAGTAGTATCACCTTGCTGCGCAACATGCCGAGCTTGGCGCCCCGCATAGTAATGTATTTTGATTTGGCGTCGCCCTTAAGATTGATCGCGGCCACGTGATCATCGGCAATTCGGTAACTCAGCACTGTGCCATCCGGCTGGTTATTGATAAAGATGAAACCATAGAGATTCTGGTCGGGTTCGCCCAGGCTGTGTACGGCCTCATCCGACGTCATACCAAGATCGAGATTGGTCAGGCCGCTGCCTTCTTTGATGACATAGTCCTGGGGCAACCGATCCGCCGCGCTGGCCAGACTGTTGATCGTCGCGCCCACGAGCAGTAATACCGCCATTGACAATCGCCCCATGAAACCGGCTCCGCGTATTCTACGCCAGGCGCGACTATACCAGACCTGCGGCTAGGCATTCACCACCGGAGTCTCTAGAATTGCCCCATGAACGACGACCAGCTGCTGCGCTATAGCCGTCAGATCCTTCTGCCCCAAGTAGGCATCGAGGGTCAGGAGCGCCTGCGCGCCGCGCGCGTGCTGATCGTCGGCATGGGCGGTCTTGGTTCTCCCGTCGCCTTGTATCTCGCCGCCAGCGGCGTGGGACACTTGGTGCTGGTTGACCACGATCTTGTGGAATTATCCAATTTGCAGCGCCAGATTGTGCATACCAGCGACCGCATTGGCCAACCCAAAGTCATCTCTGCACAACACACGCTGCTAGGCATCAACCCCGAAACGACGATCACGGCCCTCAACCTGCGACTGGAGGGCGATGCCTTATCGGAGCAAGTGGCCTTGGCGGATGCGGTGGTGGATGCCACGGACAATTTCGCCACGCGCTTTGCACTAAATCGGGTGTGCGTGGCGCAGAAAACCCCGTTGATCTCCGGGGCCGCCATTCGCATGGAAGGCCAAGTGGCCGTCTTCCGCCCGGATCTGCCGGACAGCCCGTGCTACCGCTGCTTATATAAAGACATGGATGAGCTGGGGGAGACCTGTTCGCAAACTGGCGTGCTGGCGCCGGTGGTAGGCATCATCGGCAGTATCCAGGCCACGGAAACCATCAAGGTCCTGCTGAACATGGGCGACACCCTGACCGGCCGCCTGCTGCTGCTGGACGCCTACACGATGGAATGGCGCAGCCTGCGCCTGCGCAAGGATCCGCAATGTCCGGTGTGCGGCTGAGGAGTGGTGACCGGTAACCCGAGCAGCCCGGGAACGGCGGTGCTAGACGAAAATCCCGCGGTGCAGCATTGCCCACTGGCGCTCCCAGCCCTCCACTGGCGAGTTCTTGAATCCGCCGCGCACAAACAGGGCCATGCGCCCGTCGATCACCGTCAGCAGCAGGCGCGCGGTCTCCAGTGTGGGCTCATGCAGGGCATTGCGTAGTTCGGCTTCCCGCAACACCTGGCGCAACTGGGTTTCGATACGCTCGAAGAACTGGGCGATGCGCACACGCAGGCGGGCGGTCTCCCCCACGAGCACATCCCCTTGCATGAGGCGCGTCATGCCCGGATTCTTGTCGGCGAAACCCAGGATGAGAAAAATAATCTGTTGGAGTCGCGCGGCCGCCTCGGGTTCTTCCGCGATGATACGGGTGACGCGGCTGAACACCGATTCTTCGATGAACTCGATCAAGGCCTCGAACATCTTGGCCTTACTGGGAAAATGCCGGTACAAGGCCGCCTCCGAGACACCGACCGCCTTGGCCAGTCCGGCCGTAGTGATATGCTCGCCCTGCTGCGCTTCCAGCATGCGCGCCAGGGTCTCGAGTATCTCCTGTCGCCGTCCACTGCTCCGTGCCTTGGCCATAATCACCTCATCCGCCGTTGCGCGTTGGTTACCCGCGTACTCTCTAGGCGGGCTCAGCAAAAGCGTAACATAAACTGGGAGTGAATACTTACCGTCGGCATACGCTTCCTGACCATGTCATGCCAGCAGTTTCTTGAATAGCCTGTGCTGCCCTGCAGGCGTATCGGATCAGGTTAAATCGTCTGAGTGCCGTGCCGTGCTGAGCGGGTGGTACACAGGACCGGCAGGCTATCACTCACTCCGCGACTTGATCAGGGTGCCGACCCCGGTATCGGTAAAAATTTCCAGCAACAAGGCATGCGCCACCCGCCCGTCGATGATGTGCGCGGACTTGACGCCGCTGTTCACCGCGTCCAGGGCATAACCCACCTTCGGCAACATGCCGCCATGGATGGTACCGTCCTGGATCAGTTCGTTGACCCGGTGGACCGTGAGGCCGGTCAGAAGCGCGCCCTGCTTATCGAGCACACCGGTGGTGTTGGTCAGGAGGATCAACTTTTCCGCCTTCAGGGTGATGGCAAGCTTGCCGGCGACCACGTCGGCATTGATGTTGTAGGCCTCGCCGTCCTTGCCCACGCCGATGGGGGCGATGACGGGGATGAAGTTGCGCGTATCCAGCAGGGCCACCACTTCCGGATCAATGCTCTCCACCTCGCCCACGTGACCGATGTCGATGATCTCGCTCGGCAGCGTTTCGTCCGCCTGCGGCTTATGCATGACCATCTTGCGCGCACGGATCAGGCCACCGTCCTTGCCGCTCAGGCCCACGGCCTTGCCGCCATGGCGGTTGAGCAGGCTGACGATTTCCTTGTTCACCAGACCGCCGAGCACCATCTCCACCACATCCATGGTTTCGCGATCGGTGACGCGCATGCCCTGAACGAATTCGCTCTTCTTGCCGATCTTTTCCAGCAGCTGGCCGATCTGCGGCCCGCCGCCGTGCACGATCACCGGATTCATGCCGACCAGTTTCATCAACACCACGTCGCGGGCAAAGCCCTCCTTGAGCGCCGCGTCCACCATGGCATTGCCGCCGTATTTGATGACGATGGTCTTGCCCTGAAAACGCTGGATGTAGGGCAGCGCCTCCGTCAGTATCTGGGCGCGCTCGGCGGCGGATTTCGGGCTAAGGGACATCTGCTTTCCTCGGGCGGCTGCGGTGGTCGCCAGGTCGCAACCACTGAATTATGGTATCGCTCGCCAGCAAATTACCGTATTCCTTGACGGATGTCAGCAGGCGGCGGTACGCGACTCCGCCTACACGTCCGACGGAGCGCTTGCATGGCGGGTGCGCGGGATAGCCGTCCCGCTTGCTAGGGAACCTCTGAACAAATCCCCTCTCCCCCGTGCACTTCGGGGGGAGAGGGTTAGGGTGAGGGGGATGGTCATATATTTTTCCCTCACCCTGTCCCTCTCCCGGAGCCCCCTTCGGGGAGGCAAAAACCGCACGGAGAGGGGACGTAAGCTGATCGTCTCTGCCACTGGTTCAGAGGCTCCCTAAGATGCGTCGATAACGGCCTGGGCCGGCGCTTGTGTCACCTTCAACAGGTGTATACGGCGACTGTCGGCGCGCAACACCTCGAAACGCAGTTCGCCCAGCACCACCGC
>JAYUBZ010000145.1:0-1660 GCA_043740595.1 Gammaproteobacteria bacterium | reverse complement strand
TCGCGCCCCAGCATCAAATCGCGCACGCAACCTCCCACGAGGTAACTGTCGTAGCCCGCGTCCTTCAACCGATACAGCACCTTGAGTGCATGTTCGCTGATCAGGGAACGGGAGATGGCGTGCTCGGAGCGATTCAGCGTGACCGGCGTCACGGGAAGGTTGCCCGGTTTGGTTTTGCGGCGGCGCCACCAGGTTGATATAGACATTTCAGTTCGTTTTTGTGCGTTGTGTAATAAGTTGTGGTGGGTATAATAGCATCCCTTTGCTGCCTGGCTATGGTTCGTCGGGCGCATTGCTCCCTTCGTCTAGTGGCCTAGGACACTGGCCTCTCACGCCGGTAACAGGGGTTCGAGTCCCCTAGGGAGCGCCAATTTCGTCAGCCCTGCCCCACGCTCGCCGGGCAGGGCCTCTAGGACGGTTGACCACTCGGCTGATGAGTAATCCACACCCCTCCCATAGCAGTGCAGTCGGCCAGGCGGATTTCGACAGCCTGGTCCTGCAACAATCCCATACCCGCCCGGTGGTGGCGGACTTCTGGGCCGCCTGGTGCGGGCCATGCAAAATGCTCATGCCGCTGCTGTCCAAACTGGCGGATGACTACCAGGGTAAATTCTTCCTCGCCAAAATCGACACCGACAAAGAACAGGCCCTCGCCACCCGCTACGGCATCCGCAGCCTGCCCACGGTGAAGGTCTTCAAAGACGGGTTGGTAGTGGACGAATTCATGGGCGCGCAGCCGGAACAGGCCATCCGTGACATCCTCGACCGGCATATTCTGCGCCCGTCCGACCTCCTCATCGCCGAAGCCGTGGAGGCCCAGGCCCGGGGTGACGCGGCGGAGGCCCTGGCCCTGCTGACCCGCGCCGTGCAGACCGACCCGGATCGTGACCGCCCGAAACTCCATCTCGCCAGGCTGCTGTTCGAATCCGGGCGCAGCGACGACGGTGAAAAAATCCTGCTGGACCTGACCCCCGCCGGGCGCGTCGACCCGGAGGTGGTGGCGCTGCGCGCGAAACTGGATTTCGTGCGCCTGGCTGCCGTCAGCCGCACTCCGGATGAACTGGAAAAGGCCATCGCGGCCAACCCCCAGGACCACGAGGCACGCTACCTGTTGGCGGCGTGGCGCGTGCTGGAGGGCGCGCATGAAGCGGCGCTGGATCAGCTGTTGGAGATTGTGCGACGCGATCGCAAATTCCGCGATGACGCCGCGCGCAAAGCGGTGTTGGCGGTGTTCAATATCCTCGGCGGGCAGGGGGAGATTGTCAGCCGTTATCGCAAGCAGCTATCCATGGCGCTCAACTAGCCGCCGCGGCGGGCGTACTGAAGTAACGCAGGCGCATGCGCTCGCAATAGGGCGCCACGTTCGCCAGGCGGCGGGCGTGTATCGTCAAGGGAGAGTTGAAGGGCGCGTGCACGGCGTTGGCCAGAAAGGCATAGGCCGTGGCGTCCAGAGACGTCGGCTGGTCTCCCAGGAAATACGCTTTGTCGCCCAGAAACGCCGACGCCGCCGACAAGTCCGCTTTGCCCAATTGCTCGATCTCCGCCGCGCTGTGCAGACCCATGCCGTGGCCATACAGTCTTTTGCGCGTCTTGCTGCGCACCAGGGTGGCGATGACCGCTTTAACCGCCACCGGCAGAAATCCAAAAAACGCGCGGCGCG
>JAYUBZ010000144.1:0-1882 GCA_043740595.1 Gammaproteobacteria bacterium | reverse complement strand
TTGAGGGTGCGCAGGGCGCGATACAGATCCAGCGGCGGAAACTCGAACGGCAGGGACAGGCGCTGCGACAGCACCACCTGCATGATGTCGCCGGCGCGGATGTACTCCTTGGATTTTTCCACCGCCGCCTCGAACCCCGCCTGGGTGAAACCGGAGACGAAGTCCTCTTCACTCACTGTATGTGGCGCCATGCGCGAGCGGTGCTCCGGCAGGCCGCTGCGCAGTTGGCCGATCAACTCGTCCAGGCGCCGCTGCGCCTTCTCGTAGGCGTGATCGATGCTGGGATTGACGTGGATCACGACATACAATTTGCCGGCGAGGTTATCGAACACCACCACCTCGTCCGACACCATGAGCAGGATGTCCGGCCCGCCGATCTCGTCCGGCTTGGCGCACGCCCCGAGCACCGGCTCAATGGCGCGCACCGTGTCGTAACCGAAATAACCCACCAGCCCACCGGTGAAACGCGGCAGGCCGTCGATCTCCGCCACCTGGTAACGGGTGCGGAATTGGCGCACATACTCCAACGGATCGGCCACCGTCTCGCGCTCGACGATCTCACCATCGCGTTCGACGTTCACATCGTTGCCGAAGACCCGCAGCACGGTCCGGCACGGCAGGCCGATGATGGAATAACGCCCCCACTTCTCCCCGCCCTGCACCGACTCGAACAGGTAGGAGTAGCGGCCGTGGGCCAGCTTGAGATAAGTACTTAAGGGAGTATCGAGATCGGCGAGGGCTTCGCGCATCAACGGGATGCGGTTCGCCCCGCCTGCGGCAAACTGATCAAATTCGGATTTGCTTAACGGCATGGGTCACCACCAGATGGCATGAACGGGAACAAAACACGGCCACAGCAGAACCGGCCGACCATCGGTCCGTTGCGTGAGCCCGTTTCATCGCCGCACATGTCATGACTATACCCGGTGGTGTGTGCATCCTACGCATAAGGGCGCAGGTATTGCGGTAACTCTGCGAGGGACCCGACCACCTGGTCGGGGTGCGACTCGCGGATATCGTGGCCGTGATTATACCCATACGGCACACAAATGACAGGCATGCCGGCGGCGCGCGCCGCCTGTACGTCGTTGGCGGAATCCCCCACCAGCACCCCGTGGTCCGGCGTGATGCCGAAGTGTTGGCAGGCATGCAGCAGCGGCAACGGATCGGGCTTCTGCCTCGGCAGGCTGTCGCCGCTCAGGATGAGTTTGAAGTACTTGTGCAGGTCCAGGTTCTTCAGCAGCGGCAGGGTGAAGGCCTCGGCCTTGTTGGTGATGCAGGCGAGGGTGTAGCCCTGGGACTCCAGCTGCTTCAACCCATCGACCACCCCGGGGAAGGGCCGGCTGAATTCCGACACGCCGGCGGCGTAATGTTTCTGGAACAGCGCCAGGCCGCGCGCGTACAGGGCGGCGTCCGGCTCGGCCATCATCTCGCCGGTGAGGGCGCGCTTAACGAGGCGCGGCACGCCGTTGCCGATCCAGGTGGCGATGAGATTAAGATCGGCTTGCGCGCGCCCCATCTCTTTCAGCATGCGATTGGCGCTGGCGGCGAGGTCGGGCGCGGTGTGGATCAAGGTCCCGTCCAGATCCAGCATGACCATCTTCACCGCCAGCGGGAAGGCCGGCGTCTTGCTTTGTGCGAGGCCCATGCCTATTTCGCCTTGGCCAGTTCGGCGCGCAGCGCCTTGAGCACCGTGTTGTAGTGCTGGGGGTCTTCCTTTTTAGCGGCGCTGAAAATGGCGGAACCGGCGACGAAGGTATCGGCCCCGGCCTCGGCAATTTCACGGATGTTGTCCACCTTCACCCCGCCGTCGATCTCAAGACGAATGGGCCGGCCGCTGGCGTCGATCATCTTGCGCGCCTCGCGCAGCTTGTCCAGGCTG